>DATFZA010000368.1:0-9807 GCA_035314765.1 Bryobacteraceae bacterium | reverse complement strand
TCTGCCCTTGAAAGCGGCGGGCGTTCCCATCATCGGAACCAATCCGGAAAATATCGACCTGGCCGAAGATCGCAAGCGCTTTGGGAAGCTGCTGGACGATCTGCAAATTCCATCTCCGATGAATGGCACGGCGACCAGTGCCGAAGAAGCCTGCGAAGTGGCGCGGCGCATCGGTTTCCCGGTTCTGGTGCGGCCGAGCTACGTGCTGGGCGGCCGCGCGATGGTGATCGCGTACGACGAAGAGATGGTCCGCCGTTACATGCACGAAGCGGTGACCTTCTCGCAGACTCGGCCGGTGCTGATCGACCGGTTTTTGGAAGACGCCATTGAAGTGGACGTGGATGCCTTGGCCGACATGGACGGCAACGTGATGATCGCCGGCATCATGGAACATATCGAGGAAGCGGGCGTGCATTCCGGCGACAGTTCCTGCGTCCTGCCGCCGCAGACACTGAGCGAAGCCGCGCTCGAAACCATTCGCGAGTACACCACCAGCCTGGCCCGCGCGCTGCAAGTGATCGGCTTGATGAACGTTCAATATGCGATCAAGGACGGTACGGTGTACGTGTTGGAAGTGAACCCGCGCGCGTCGCGCACCGTGCCCTACGTGAGTAAAGCCACTGGCGTCGCGCTGCCAAAGATCGCCGTCGGCTTGATGCTGGGCAAACGGCTGACTCAGTTTCCGCCGATGGCGCCGTTACAGCAGGTCTTCGTAAAATCGCCCGTGTTTCCCTTCAACAAATTTCCGGGAGCCGATCCGGCGCTAGGCCCGGAGATGCGTTCCACCGGCGAAGTAATGGGCGTGGGAGAAAACTTCGGCGAAGCTTTCGGCAAAGCGCAATTGAGCGCAGGCACCCCATTGCCCGAGAGCGGCACCGTCTTCATCAGCGTAAATGACGCCGATAAATCCGGCGCGGTGGAAGTGGCGACACGCTTCCATGAGTTTGGTTTCGCGCTCGCCGCCACGCGCGGCACCGCGGCAGTCTTGAAGGCCGCCGGCCTCCCCGTCAAAACAGTTTTCAAGGTGAATGAAGGCCGCCCCAACGCCGTCGATCTGCTCAAGGCCGGGAGTTTGAAGCTGGTGATCTACACTACCACCGGCGGCCACACCTTCAGCGACGAACGGGCTATCCGCCGCGGCGCAGTAGCTTACCGCGTCCCCTGTATCACCACCATGAGCGGAGCCAAAGCCGCCGCGCAGGCGATCGCCAGCCGCAAGCGCGATCCTATCCGGGTGTGGAGTTTGCAGGAAGTGCACAAAGCGGTGACGGCGGGGGCGTGAGACACGGCTATGGAGTTGACAGAAGATCTTCAACGGTTAGCTCAGCTCCGTGATGCCGGCGAGCTCAGCCCCGAACAGTACGAGGCCGAGAAGAACCGGCTCCTCGACGTCGCCGTCGATCGGATTGAAAACTGGCCCAACAAACGGGGAACGCCGCTAATTACTCGCCGGGCAATCCGCGGCTCTGTCAAGTCCATAGATTTCTCGCGCCTCAAAAATACGGCCACGCTCTGGATTGGTAAGCAGAAGATCACAATCGAAAGAATAGGCAAACCCATCCAGATCTCGGCGTGTGATCGGGTTCTTGTCGTCGCGTCAACCGATGGCGAGAACATCCAAGCGAATCTTCATATCAACGAAACCAATGGCGATGAATCCGTGAGCGAGTGGCGCAAGCCGACTCGCAAAGTCATATGGGCAGGGTTGCGATGATGCTCGGGGCGTCAGCTGTTCTGATAACCGTGGTCCTTGCAGCGCTG
The DNA here is from genome assembly GCA_035314765.1 of Bryobacteraceae bacterium. Taxonomy (GTDB): domain Bacteria; phylum Acidobacteriota; class Terriglobia; order Bryobacterales; family Bryobacteraceae; genus DATFZA01. Next base: position 8,046 of record DATFZA010000368.1, on the reverse strand, counting down.
CGGGAAACAACGCTGTTTTCAATCGGCGCAATCGCAAGAACCCCTATCTACGCGATCTCGACTGTGGCAGGGATCGCCCTGGGAGCTCTCGCGATCCTTCCGCTTGCACTCGGCACGTTGCGACCCTCTGAAATCCAAATGATCGATCGCGAGCATCTCAGAGCAGGGAGCCTTTGTAATTGCGAACCAGTTCTTTAGTCGGCCACGAAGCCCGTGGCGCCATCACTTGTTGTAGTCAGCGACATAAACAAGCTGCTCATAATCGACCAAGCAGAGCCGAACCTTGTCGAGCCAGCCTCGGCGGCCGAGCACATTTCGCTTAATGCTCGCGTCAGCAAAGAAGTACACTGTCGATTCCGTTTCGATGCCTAGAACTTGGATCGAGATCACGTGTCCGTACGCATCAAACCGGCTATTTACCGTCCGAATTGTCTCGTGAACACCATCCTCAATCGGAAGCCCCAGGGCCTCGCCACATCCGCGTTCAAATAAGCAATACGCCGAGCCGGTATCGAGCTTCGCCAGCAGTTCGATTTCCTCCCTACCGGTCTTTAGGACGGCAGGTACTGTAATTCCTTCCAGGCGTGAATCGTATTTGTGGCGTTCAGAGAAATTGATTTTGTAGTCCACCGGCTACCAACCGCCGAACGGCAGCAGTTCAGGTTCGGTGGGTACGTGCACAACTAAAGGTCGCACGTGCCCTGCCGACCTGGCATCTTCGAGTACTTGGCGAGCCGAGGTTCCCTTCGCGACCAGGCTCGCGCCTTCAAGAGCGACCCAAGCCCCGGCGTGTTCAGCCTGATGTCGCCATAGCCACTCCTGCTCTAGCAAACGCGCCGGAATCGGCTCAGAACTTCGGCGGTTTCGGTCCGTAAGTGGTCCGCGTTTGGGAAGCCTCCGGACGGAGACGTCAACTAGACTGCCACGCGATGCCAGCGGTGACGCGTGACGTTTCCTGTCGCGCCCACGCCGCAGTTCATAATTCCTAGCGACGGTTTTTGGCATGTCAATCCTCGATCCAATCGACTCCCAACTGGAGAAGCAGTTCGCCGAGCCTGGTCTGCGCAGAGGAGAGAGCAACTGCCGGCGCAACTACTTGCGCTTCATAGACTAGTGTCGCATCTACTTGAAGTCCGTGATTGAGCCCAACCGAACGGTTGAGGACCAGGCTGGACTCCGCGTAGCCTTGGTTTGGTTCAGCCGGCAGGTAGTAGACGACCGCGGACTCAGTTCCAGCGGGCAGCGACGACGGCGCGGGAGCGAAGCGATTCAGTACTTGCTGATAAGACGCCTCGCGAATGGCGCCATCAGCTTCAAATCGAAAGGAGTGTGTCTTTGCCAGCACGCGATTGTCGGCCCCCGCCAATCCAGACCACAAAGAGTTCAACACTCTTGCAAGGTCTGTTGCGGTTCGGCGTGCGTAGTCCGGGCAATAGATTTCAATGCGGTCGCCATGAAAAGTCACCTGTGTTTCCAATTCGACGATCTCGCATGCTACACCCCGCTCGCCAGGCTCGCCCTCTATTAGGGTCAAGTCCGCACCGGTGCAACCGAATGGCTCAAGCGCGCCGAGCAGTGAGTCGCAGATGGCTCCTGGGGAGTCGTTCAGGGAGAACGCCGGCCTTGCGAAAGCGCCTTCATAAGTCAGTTCGCAGTGCTCGACGTGGAGTTGGGTCATGGGCATCGCACGCTTCACTCGGTCTGGCTTACGTCAAATGTTTTGGGGAAGTGGCGGCGAATCTCGGAGGCCCAACGCTCGGAAAGCTGGTTGTGTGGATAGTCCAAGCGCGCCATAAGCCCCCATCATACGCCCACATGCAACCCCCATTACACGATAACTGTCGGCGCGCCTCAAGCCTCAGGCGCATTTTTGACACGCCCAGAGCGTCCCGTCCGGATTCTGTTCGCTGGAAGGCTTCGCCGTGCTCGGAAAGCCTGCCCTGTTAGCCGTCTCCGGGGCCACCTTGAGTTTCGTTAAACGCGGCCTGGTTGCCTAGCGAACGGCCGGCAAGTTCGCCGGCTTCAGCAATTTCTGAACTTCTGGCGAATCGAGATTCACTTTGGTGATCAGGGTCGCGGGAAGGTCAATCTGGCGCGGCGGCGTCTGCCCGCGCAACTTGTTCACGAGCGTCTCCACCGCGCTGAAGCCCATTCGATAAGGGTCCTGCGCGACCAGCGAGCTAATCGTGCCCGCTCGCAAGTCTTCCACCATGCTGTCGCTGGCGTCCACGGCAACCAGTTTCACCTTGCCGCTTAAGCCGCGGGCCTTTAGCGCCAGAGCGCATCCGATACCGCTGGCCTCAGAGGAAGCGAAGATGCCGTTCAAAGCGGGTTGGGCAGTGAGGATATTCTCGGCCACGCCCATCGCCCGCGAGCGATCCGACATCCCATATTGCCGCGCCACGAGGCGCACCTTAGGAAACTTGTCACCGAGTTCCTGCTCGAAGCCCTTTTCGCGCTCCATCGTGGAGGCGCTCCCTGGGGCGTTCATGAGCATCGCGATATCGCCTTGGCCGTTCAGCAGCCGGCCTAGCTCCCGCGCCGCCATCTTCCCTACCTCGATATTATTGGTGGCGACATAGCTCATGTAACTCGAGGAATCGACCGCGGAATCGAACACGGTTACCGGAATGCCGGCGGAGGTGGCGCGTTCAATGGGCGCGGCCAGAGCTTTCCGCTCCGCCGGGGCAACGGCGATCGCGTCTACGCGGCGGGCAATCATGGAGTCGATGATCTGAATCTGCCGGTCGTAATCCGTTTCGAGCGACGGCCCATTCCAAATGATTTCCACGCCATACTTCTGTCCAGCAGCCAATACGCCCCGTTGAACGGATACCCAAAAGACCTGCGAGGTGCCTTTGGGGATCACGGCTATGGTTTTGGTCTGTTTGTTCTGACATCCCGCCAGCGTCAGAAGCAGAATGAGGGCGCTACTTGCCCGGCGCATCTCTGTTTGGAACGGCTCCGCCTTGGCTCTGAGCGTCTAGCCACGTGAAAATATCGGGTATCGAGACGACCGCCACGGTTAAGTGGTCCTGATTCGGATACTGCTTGTACGTCACCGGATAATCCAGGCTCTTGGCTTCGTCAGCCATTTCCTTGCATCCGGCAGCGGGCACCAGCGCGTCTTTTTCACCGGCTACGATCATCAGCGGAATTTTCTTGCCGCTGGCTTTGAGGGGTGCCTCACTCACCGCTTTCATCGTTCCGGCAATCGGAATCAGTCCCGCAAAGCGGTCGCGATACGCCATCCCGATTCTCCACGTACCCATGCCACCCATGGAATGGCCGCCGAGGAAGATTCGATTGGGGTCAACGTTGTAGCGCTTCTGCATGATCCCCAGCACGTCCAGAACATCCTGCTCGGCGCCGTTCTCTTTGGCGTAGCCGCTCAGCGGACCCCGCCCGTTCACAGACGCCAAAAGATAGCCGTGTTCCTCGGCTAGTTTGGGCCACATCCGCTGATAATCGTCCAGAAAATTTCCTTCGTCGCCGCCCGCGCCGTGCAGCAGCACGACCAGCGGGTACTTTTTGGCGCGGTCGTATTCCTTGGGAACGTAGACCCGGTACGGCAGCAATTTGCCGTCGAAATCGGAGCGATAGGCTAGCGCGAGCGATCCGCGGCCGTCGAGAGTGGGGTCACTGCCATCTTTCAAGGCCGCCGCGAGACGCGTAGCTTGATCCAGCGAAGATGGAAAGTCCACCGGATCCTTGAGGCCCAAACCAACGGCGCGCATGGCGGTGAAGACATAGCCGGTGAGCGTCTGGAAGCCTGTTCCGTAGTACGTATGGCGTGCCAACTGCACCGTCTCGATAATCTGACGTAACGTCAAGGCCCCTGGCGAATCCTGCTTGGGCAGAAGTTCGAGCGTCTTATCGAGCGCGGCGGTGCGCTTGCCTAGGTCGGCCACGATGTAGAACGTGCGGAAGTATTGAAATAACTGATTCCCTTGGCCGTCCTGCAACGTTGCTCGCAGCGTGTGGAGACCGGGGCCAACGAGTTTCGAGGGGTCGAACGTCAGGCCGATGGTCTCGCCGCTGAGGCGGCCGCGCACATCGCCCAGAACAATACCCGGTTCTACGCTGGCTTCTGGTTGACCCTTGGTGGCGCCGTCGCCCTGGAGCAGATCCAGCTTCATCCGGTACGGAGCGTCGGCTGCCGCGGGCGCATCGAAGAGAAACGTGGCGCGGCTGGCCAGAGTCTCTCCCGTACCCACCAGCTTGGCCGAAATTGCGAAGTCCAGGCCGGTCGCCAGTTCCGCCGCAGGAGTCCAGGGAATCTTGTCCATCAGAACCATGGCGTGCGTCAAAGCCCGATAGTTCTGCTGCTTCATCAGCGGCTGCACGTCTTTGGTGTCTCCGCCGGCTTGCTCGTACGCCAGGAACTTGGTGCGAGCAGAAAGGCCCGCGAACACCGTATCGGACGGAGTCAACTGCGCAAAGAGCGCGGAAACCGCGCAGGCCAGACACAAGCAGAGTTTCTTCATTAAATTTGCTCGACACCCAGTCTAATACAATGAAGGCAGATGAAACTCATTTTTCTTAGCGCCGGTCTGCCCATGCTGCTGGCGACGGCGGCTTGGGCGGACTTCAGTTACCAGGAATCGACAAAAGTGACCGGCGGCATGATGATGCAATCCGGCGGAGCGGCGCCTAAACCTCAGATTTACATCACTTACGTCAAAGGCAATCGCATGGCGCGAATCAGCTCCGAGCACGGCCAGATCACCGATCTCGACAAAGAGACCATCACCAATGTGAACTACGCCAACAAGACTTACTCGGTGACAACCTTCGCGCAAATGAAAGCCATGATTGCGCGGATGGGCGCCGGTAAGAACGAACCGGGCGCCGCGAATATCAGCTCTCATGAAACCGGCAAGACGCGCACGATTGGCAAGGTGACGGCTAAAGAGACGGTTCTGACCGTCAAACTGGCGAGTTCGGAGATCGATACCGACGTCTGGCTGGCGCCGATGGTGCCTGGCTACGATGAAGTGCGGCAGTTTCAACAGCGCATGGCGCAGAAGATGGGATCGGCAGGCGCGAATGGAATTCAAAAAACCGTACAAGAAGCCGCCATAGCCTTGACAAGAGCGAACGGCGTGCCGATGCTGCGGACCGCGTCGATTCGCGGCGGAATGCCCGAGGGTGGCGGTGGCAAGTCTGTGCTGGAAACCAGTACGGAGTTGACCGCCCTCTCATCCGCGGCGGTGGATTCGTCAAAGTTCGATATTCCCGCCGGCTTCCAGAAAAAGGAAGTGGGCACGCCTCCGCGCGTTCCGCAAAGCCCGCAGAGCAAGCCAGCGCATCAGTAACGCCCTCTGACTAACCTGTTTCGCGTAACTAGGAGGATGAATGGAAGCCCGCGAGTTCGCGAAGGGGATGGGGACGCAGCGGGCTAGAGTCCGAACTCCTTCGTTCAAAATTCATCACAGCTGCGTCCCCCAGGCGCGGGGTTTGAAGGCTGGTTTTCGAGAGTAAGGCGTGGGCATTTCGCGCCGCAACTTGCTTGTAGCGGCGGCCTGCCGCATGTTTTCTCAGGAGCCGAAATTCTCCACCTCCGTCGACGTGGTCACGCTGCTGGCGACCGTTCGCGACCGCGAAGGCTTGATCGTGAAGAATCTCAACCGGGAAGACTTTTTGCTCCTGGACGCAGGTGTCCCACAGACCATCCGGTACTTTTCGCCCGAATCGGATCTTCCTTTGTCAGTTGGGCTGCTGGTGGACACCAGCCAAAGCCAGCTTCACGTTCTCGAACCCGAGCGCCGTGCCAGCTACACTTTTCTCGACCGAGTCCTGCGCGAGGGCATCGACCAGGCATTTGTCGCTCGTTTTGACGTGCATGCCGAAGTGCTGCAAAGCTTCACGTCTTCGCGCAAGGAACTCGAATCGGCGCTCGCGAAACTAAGGGTCCCAGCCGCTTTGTCCACCCTGCTGTACGACGCGATTCGCGACTGCTCTGAAAATCTCATGAGAAGGAAGCAGGGGCGGAAAGCCTTCATCCTGCTGTCGGACGGCGTCGACTATCGCAGCAAAACGACGCTTCCCACGGCGATCGAATATGCGCAACGCGCCGATACGCTCATCTATTCCATTCTCTTCGCTGAACCCCTGCGCCCCTACCGGCCGCTGCGTTCCGCCGTTCTGTCCTTGCACCGCGATCGTGGCAGGAAAGTGATGCAGCGATTGGCGGCCGAAACGGGCGGAGCATTTTTCGAGGTGACGAAAGACAACCCGATTGAAAAGATCTACGCCAAGATCGAGGACGCGCTACGCAATCAGTACAGTATCGGATTTACGCCGGAACCAGCGGGCGTCAGCGGGCAGTATCGCAAGATCAAGCTCACAACAAAGAAACCAGAGTTGATTGTGCAGACACGCGACGGATATTACGCGAAATGAGTCTCGCAGGCGCCTCCTGTCTGAAGTAACTAAGGTTTTTGACTGATCGACTTACCTACCAAGAAGGCACTACTGTCAAAGTAATGGTTGCGGCGGCGCCTACAGTCAATTACTACGATCTTTTTCAGATCAATCCACGCGCGGAGAAGGAAAGCATCGAGCGCGTTTACCGGATTCTTTCCGCGAGATACAATCCGGCGATCTCGGCTACCGGCGATCCGGAGCGGTTCCGGATGCTGACCGACGCCTACCAGGTGCTTTCCGACCCAATCCGGCGCAAGGAATATGACAAGTGGCTGGAGGCCAGTCACGGCTCTCCTCTAGCAATCTTTCTGGGAAAAGAATTCACCGACGGGATCGATGCGGAATCCAAGATCCGAGTCGGCGTTCTTTGTCTGCTTTACAGCAAGCGGCGCGCGAATCCCGATTTTGCTGCGCTCTCGCTGTTGGACATGGAAACGCTGATGGCGTTTCCTCGCGAACGGCTGCTCTTTGCGCTGTGGTATCTGCGTTCGAAGCGCTTCGTGCTGCAGGACGACCGCAGCAGCTTTCATATTAGCGCGGAGGGTGTGGATTTCCTCGAAGCGCAGTTACCTACCAACGCGATCCTGTACAAGATATTCCAGGCCAGCGAGTCGGGCGTCATGGTGATGCCCAAAGCCATCGGATCGAAGGGGCTGGCTGGCTAGTCAAGCTAAGCTATCTGAGTTGCTTCACCCCTCACCCTGACCGGACAAACCCGCCAGGGGAGAATGGTGATAATGCAAGATCGCACCATTACTAAATTCCCCGGTCGAGACGACGCACATCCAACGCCGGTTCCGGCCGAAGTCGATCCGATCCTGCCAAGACAAGACCCGGGCATGGCCATCTGGTTCACGGGGCTGAGTTCCGCGGGAAAAACCACCATCGCCAGAGAAGTCCAGCGCCGGCTGGCCGCTGAGCGGCTGCGGACGGAACTCTTGGATGGGGATAGTTTGCGAGAGAATCTCTGCGGCGACTTAGGTTTCAGCAAACGCGATCGGGACACGAACATCCGGCGAATCGGTTTCGTCGCGGAACTCCTGGCGCGCAATGGAGTCATCGTTCTGGTTGCGGCGATTTCGCCCTACCAGGCGCTCCGCGAGGAAGTCCGGTCGAAGATCGAGCGTTTTGCGGAGGTTTACGTCAATGCGCCGCTTGCGGTCTGCGAGCAACGCGATGTAAAGGGGCTCTATAAGAAAGCGCGAAGCGGCGAATTGCGAAATCTCACCGGCGTCGACGACCCTTACGAGGCGCCGCAGTGGCCAGATCTGGAATGCTGCACCGACCGGGAATCCGTCAGCGAGTGTGCCGGCAAGGTCATGAGTCTGATCCTGGCCTGGCGCCGGTAACGCGGTGAAAGAGCCCGCTAACTAACCTTGGGGTGATTCACCAGTGTCCCGGCGCTGTTTGCTCCTAGGTTGCTTCGAGTGCGGGGCTAAGGTGCACTCTCCAGGTTATGGTTATGGACTTCTCTTCTTGGTTGCGGGGGATGGATTTGAACCACCGACCTTTGGGTTATGAGCCCAACGAGCTACCAGACTGCTCCACCCCGCATCTCAAGTTTATCGTGCGGAGAGCGGGAGCGTCAACTCTTGGTGAATTTCTCTCGTTGTATTT
>DATFZA010000367.1:0-4271 GCA_035314765.1 Bryobacteraceae bacterium | reverse complement strand
TTGATCCTCACGCCTGGCAACACCGCCAACTGCACAGTCGGGCCGGCATGTGTCAGTCTGCTCGACGGCATCGCCGAGTTGCTCGGTGACAAGGCTTATGACAGCAACTCGTTCCGCAAGTCTCTGCGCAAGGACGGCATCCAACCGGTGATCCCAGGCCGGTCAAATCGGAAGAAACGCATACGTCACGACAAGCAAGCCTATAAGGATCGCAACGTCCTCGAGCGCTGCTGCTGCAAGCTCAAGGACTTCAGGCGCATCGCAACGCGCTACGACAAACTCGCTCGGAACTACTTCTCAGCCCTGTGCCTGGTTGCCGCCGTGGCATTCTGGCTTTAGTGGTGCGCGGTTTTCCGCTTTAGGGATAACATGGTGAGCGTGTCGCCGCCCGGATGACGACGGGAAACCATGAAGGGGTGCTTGGAATGAGTTCGCAGCGAGTGTCGGGAACCGCCGTGCAACGAAGCATTGCCGTCCTGGGCTCGGCGGTTTTCTTCGTGGTCGCCCCATGTACGCTGGCGGGGCTCATTCCATGGTCGATCACGGGTTGGCAACTCCGGCCACCGCTCCTTGGTCTGGAGCTGACGCGCGCGATCGGCGCGATAATGATTCTCGCAGGCGTGCCTGGGATCGTTGACGCATTTGCGCGTTTCGCGCTGCAGGGTCTCGGCACCCCCGCGCCCATCGCGCCGCCCCGGAATCTCGTGGTGACCGGTCTCTACCGCTATGTGCGTAATCCAATATATGTCGCGGTCGTTGCGATCATCCTGGGCCAGGCGGTGCTGATGGGCGATTGGCGCCTCATCGTTTACGGCGCGCTGCTCTGGCTCTTCTTCCACGTCGTCGTCATTTCGTACGAAGAACCCACGCTCGATCAGACGTTTGGGAATGAGTACGAGGCGTTCCGCGCCGCCGTCCCGCGCTGGATACCGCGGATGACCCCCTGGCGGTCGAAATGACGGGTGGCCCGCGGTGGTGCGAGCCGCTGCTCGCGACCGGTCTCGGACGCTTCACCGGCGCCGCGAGCAGGCACGCTAATGGCCCTCGGAAAAGAACATCTCCCCAGTGGCGAAACGGTTGGGTTTCAGGCGCATCGCAACGCGCTACGACAAACTCGCTCGGAACTACTTTCTCAGCCCTGTACCTCGTTGCCGCCGTGGCATTCCGGCGTTAATCAATTGAGTCTGGACCCTAATGCGTGCCGAGCGGCGCGAGAGCTTGCGCCATCGGCCGGTAGTTCGAGTAGGTCTCGTCGTCGGTGGAATCTTCATTGAAGAAACCGAGCACCGACGCGCTCACTTGCATTCGGAAATGCTTCGGTAGCCAGAGATTGCCGGAGATGGGCTGTTGTTCGAGAAGAAACTTGGTTCCCGGCCGGACTTTAGCGAAGAATCCGTAGAAACTCACGGCTTCGAAGACCTCGGCCTGCACGCGGACCCATTGGCCGCTGGCCTTGTCGATCCACATGCGGCCGCGCATTCCCGCCAGAACCTTGGTCTCGCGGCTCGACGGCTGGTAGCCGGGTTTAGGCGTCGCATCGAGCACCCAGCAATCGTGATGGTCCACAGTTTCCGAAGCTATGAGACTGAATGCAAATGCGTCCACCATGGCTTTGATTAGGGCGGAGTCCCGGTGACGATCCTGGGCATACTTGGAAATCCTGCGGGCACGCGCTTCCGCGGATTCGCGCTGGCGTTTGCGGATCTCGGCTCGGAACTTGTGTTCTTCGTTGGCCTGCTCGGCCAGCGAGAGCGGCTCGTCGCCGGCGCCGATCAGCCGCTTGTACGGCGAGCCGTCGAGCATGATGACTTCGTAGGTCTTAGCCGTAGGATGTTCGCCGTGCTGGCTCTCCACTTCGCGATCGACATAGGAATAGTTGGGCGCCTGATTCCAGTCTGAGGCGATCTCGGCGGTCGACCGCTGGACGAGTTGTTGAACGTCGCTGCCCGGGATCGATGCTGCCCTGCCGATCCCGGCTCCAGCGGCGAGCAGACACAATGTTACACGGCCCATCCATGCGGGCAAATGCAAAGCTGGGGCCAATCGCGGGAGAAAGTTACGGGTATGAATCGCAAAGCGATTTCCCCGTCAGGCCGTGTAACTTTTCCGGAAGTGCTATCCAGTTATTACTTGAAATACGGCTAGAAATTCACTTGCACTGCGAGGGGGAAATGATCGGAAGCATGGGTGTCACGCAGGATGCGGCCGTTATCGGAGTGCAGCGGACCTTTGATAAACACCCAATCGATCGCGCCGATCAGGACGTGGGTTCGTTGGCTGCGCCGGCCGAGGCAGCTGGTGTAGCCGGCTTGAATCAGGCGATGGATCACGCGTGAGCGGGCGCCGCCGAAGGTGTTGAAGTCGCCGGCGATGATGATGGGTGTATCCGGGGAGTAGCGCTCGGCGTCGGCGAGGACTTCATCCATCTGGCGGCCTCTGAGCTCATCGTCGCCCTTGCTTTCCAGATGGAGATTGTAGACCACCAGCAGCCGGCCTCCGTTATCCAGCTCGGCTACTTGCGCGATTCTGCCGCCGGCGCGTCGCTGGAACACAGGAAGCTTGGAGACCATAAGCGGGTTTGGCTTCCAAAAGCCGGACTGATTCTTGAAGCGCAGAATCCTGGAAGAGCGGATCGGGAAAGTCGTGAGGACCGCCTGGCCATGAAACGCCGGTCCGGCCGAGGTGCTCTGGCTCAGTTCCTGAAACTCAGGCGCGAAGGCGAAGTTCATTTCGAAGGCGGAGGCCAGCTCTCGAGCGACGTCCTCTCCGTGAGTGCGGCGCGCGCCGAGGTCCACTTCCTGAAAGATGCAGAGATCGGGTTTGGTTTGGCGCATGGCATCTTCGATTCCGGCGAGGTGCGAGCCGCGATCGATGTTCCAATTCAGAACGCGCACGTTGGAATGGAACCCGGAGGTGCGGGAGTAGGCGGCAATCCGCACCGTGTCGAGCGGATCGGCGGGCTCGGAGCCGCCGGCAGCGGCGACCGTAAGGGAAACAGCGAGTAAAAGGAGTGTAGTTCGAATCACGTGAATGCTGAACAGTCCGCTTTCTTTAGTCTATACTGGAGAGAGTTCCGGCCGGTCTGTTCCCGTTTCGGGTCACACCAATTCGGGGAACATCAGGCATCCAAGGAAAACCAATATGGTTATTGTTCTGACGATTATTCATGTGCTGGTTTGCTTCTTTCTGGTGGTAGTGGTGCTGTTGCAGAGCGGCAAGGCGGCGGATCTTGCGGGCGCGTTCGGCGGGATGGGATCGCAGACGGCGTTCGGTCCGCGTGGATCGGCGACGGTGCTGTCGAAGGCGACCACGCTGGCGGCGGCGTGTTTCATGGTGACGTCGCTGACGCTGGCGATCATGGCGACGCGGTCGGCGGGCGGGTCGGGCAGCGTACTGGAAAAGCAGAAGGCGCCTGGGAAGGCTCCGGCGGCCGCTCCGGCGCCAGGGGCCGCGCCTGGACAATCCAGCGTGCCGATACCGATACCGCCGGGAACGCCGGCGCCCGCGGGGGGTGCAACTCCGGCAACTGGCGGGGCGACGCCTCCGCCGGGAGCGACCACGGTGATTCCTCCGTCGGAGCCCGGCAAGACGCCCTCCATGACCGTGATCCGGCCGGATGGAACGAAGACGACGGTGCCGATCCCGGCCGGCGTGCAGGCGATTCCTCAGCAGCAGCCGGCGCCGGCGAAGAAGTAGCGAGCTGGGGGCCACGCGGAGGTGGCGGAATTGGCAGACGCACTAGCTTGAGGTGCTAGATGGGCAATCAAGTCATGTTATTTGAAATCATTTAGTTGCAGGCAAATCGGGACGCCAATGTAACCCTTTTTGTAACCATTGCGGCCATGGCGGAATTGGCAGACGCGCCAGCTTGAGGTGCTGGTTCTGGAAACGGAGTGGAGGTTCAAGTCCTCTTGGCCGCACCATAAAATTAGCAGCAACCGGGCCGGGGTGAAAATCCCGGCCCTTCGTTTTTCTACGTCATCTTTGTAAGTGTCGCGATCCCCGCTTTCAGAACGGCCTGAGCTTCAATGGGAAGAGGGTGCCCATGCGTATTCAGGGTTCGGGCTTCCTTCGGACACCCCAATCACCCACGCCCCTGTAGCCTCAATTCTGGCCCAGAAATCGACCCATATAAACGGCGGAGCAATAATAGACCACAAAGCGCCGCGTGAGCGGCGGTTTGTGGCGGTCCAAAAGTAGACCACCACACTTTTAGTTCCAGAACATTACAGGGTAGTTGTGTTTGTGGGACACCAGGAGGTGTACCAGGT
>DATFZA010000366.1:0-6904 GCA_035314765.1 Bryobacteraceae bacterium | reverse complement strand
TGAGCAGATCTCCATGATTGAGAGCGGGTCGCTCAAGTTTGTGATCGATGGCCAAGAGCAAGTCGTGCGAGCCGGCGAAATTCTCCGGATCCCCGCGCATGTTCCGCACAGCGCGGTAGCCGAAGAGGACTGCTCGGGCATCGACATCTTCCATCCTGTCCGCGAGGATTGGCGCAACGGTGACGACGCCTACCTGCGCGGCTAATCGGCCTGGAATCGGGCTCTGCGCTAGCGGAACCACTTCTGCTTCAGCCGCGCAAACCAGGACGTTTCCTTTTCCGCCGGAGCATTGTTGCCCGGATGCACTCCAGCCACGGAATTGGGCGTCTCCTGCGCCTTGGGCTGCCCTTCCAGTGCCTGGTCGACGAACCGCACGCGGTTGCCTTCCAAGACGTAGGACTTGCGATAGAGTTGATCGTCGGTCCCTTCGAGGACAATGGAAAACTGGGGGTTGGAACCGGACGTATCCACCAGCACCGGGTAGTGGCCGACGATATTTTTTTCCTGCTTAGCCGTTTCGTAACGGTGATGGCCGCGGCTCCAGATGAAGACCCGGAAACTATCGTAATCGTAAGTCTCCCCGCCCTTGGCGATCGTCGTCCAAAGCCAGTTGTTGTGAACGGAGTCGCCATCGCGCACTTGGCCCAAGGCGAAATACGACGTGATGCGGTGCCCCTCGGCATATTGCGCTACCTCGTCGGGAATCGCCATCGACAACATGCGGGTCAACACCCAGCCCACGTTGCCGTCTTTCAGTCGCACCAGCGACCAGTCGTCCATGGCCACGGGAACCGCTGGTTTCTCCGGGGCTTTGGGCGCCACCGCGGTAGCCGCGTGCGCGGCTTGCAGAGATTGAATGGTGGGCACTGAGAGGGCTCGCCAGTTTTGCGGCACGCCCGGAGGCGGGGGCGGAGCCGGCGGCGCGAGCTTGTTACCGTTAGCCTGTTTCTCTTTGCGAGACCGCCGCACCGGCCGCGGCTTCACCAAATGGATGGGCGAACCGCCCTCGACCGCGCCTGGGACCCGCGGCGTGAGCTTGTGTGCCAGAACGTCCACCTTGCCGTTTTCCTGAACCTGTAGAAAACTGGGCGAACTGCGATTCGGCTCGGCGTGCATGTTGAGCTGTTCAAACACGGTGGCCGCGCCCTGAGAAGGCATCTTCGCCGATTTCTGCGCCATCGCCCGCAGTTCGGCCATCTGCTCCGGCGAGAGCAGCAGCCGGGCATCGGTCCATCCCTGTTTCCCTTCCGCTGTTCGAACCAGGACAAAGCGCCGCTTGTATTCGAGCACCTCCAAACGATCTCCGTGCTTGGCGGTCGCGGTGACAGCCGATTTTGGCGCCAGATCTTTTCTCAATGGAAGCGCCGCCGGACCGGCAAACAGTTCGCCAATAGGCGCTCTTCGCCTGGCCTCGTCCTGGCAGGACACGAGTACCAGTAGGAGCAGAAAAAAGACTGAGCGTCTGGGGTGCACTTCGAGGCGATCTGTTTGCTAGTGTAGCAACAGTGCCCGAGCTTTCAAATGAATATTACTGCCCACAGTGCCAGTTGCCAGTGAGCGATCCGCTGGTCTGCGGCGACTGCACAGCGGTGATTTGCCGGCGGTGTGGCACGCCGCTCGAGAGAGTGGACGAATTGGGCATTGGGTAGCACCGCCCCATCTAGCTCTCGCCTAGCTTTGCGCGGCCGCTGCTGTCATGGTCGACGCAATCTTGGAGAAAATCTTGCTGATGCTGGTAGACACCCCAGGCATGATCGCGCCGGCCGCGACCGCCACGAAACCGGCCATGAGCGCGTATTCAATCAAATCTTGACCGCGCGTGTCTTTCCATAGCTGTAGTTTCCAGAGAAGTTTGAAGACGATTTGCATGATGTTTGCTCTTACGCCTATTGTGCCTACCCGGAAGACAGTACAAGTAGAGGAGAAACACCTAATCAGCGACTTAAGGTTCACGTAAAGGATTCTGATTCAAATCGGTTCGCTTAGTCCTCTTTGGCTATTCACCGGGTGTTAGAGCGGGCTATTATATTGCGCTATCATCTTGCGCTATTATGTTGCGCTACTATATTGCAATGATTCGAGCCACGTGTACGCTCCCCGTTCTGCTCGCGCTCACGCTCTCCGCCCAACCCGCGCAACAGCAGGTGCGTGAAGAAATGGTCCCCATGCGCGACGGGACCAAACTGGCCACCACCATTATTCTTCCGGGCGGTGTTCTTCCGGAGGGCGCTGGAAAGTATCCCGCGGTTCTCACCCGCACACCCTACGGCAAGGACCGCATGTACGCGGCTGCAAAACAGCAGGAGTGGGTCGCCGCCGGTTATGCCCGCGTGGTGCAGGACGTGCGCGGCAAGTTCAAGAGCGAAGGCAAGTACCGCGCCTTCAACGACGACATGCTGGACAGCTACGACACCATCGAGTGGATCGCCAAGCAGCCCTGGTCCAACGGCAAGGTGGGGATGGAAGGTCCCTCGGCCATGGGCATCATCACCAATCTGGCGGCCATGAGCGGGGCGCCGCATCTGGTGTGCGCCTTCGTGACCGTCGGCCATGGATCGGGCTACCGCTACGCATCGCACCCTGGCGGCGTGTTTCTCAAGAACATGAATGAGGAATGGCTCAAAGCGCAGGGCATCCCCATGGACGAGCGGCCTCGCCCCACGTTCAAGGACTATGGCCCCGAGGACAAGGAAGTAGACATGCGCACCTATGCTTCCAAGATCAAAGTCCCCATGTATAACTTCGGCGGCTGGTACGACATCTTCCTGCAAGGCGACATCGACAGCTATACGCTGTTGCAGCAGGATGGCGGCCCGGGTGCGCGTGGCAACCAGAAGTTGACCATGGGCGCTTTCGGACACGGCCCTCTGTCCGGCGATCTGAAGTATCCTCCGGAAGCCGGCAACCTCGCCAACGGCAGCGACGAAATGCGCTGGTTTGAATACTGGCTCAAGGGTGTGGACAACGGCATTATGAAAGACCCGCCGGTGAAATACTTCCTTATGGGCGACACCATGGACAAGTCCGCTCCGGGTAATGAATGGCGAACGGCAACAAGCTGGCCTCCGCCCTCCACTACTACGTCTTACTATCTCGGCGCTCAGGGCAAACTTTCCACACTGCTGCCGGCCGCTAAAGCCATGGCGAACTACGTCTACGATCCCCAGGATCCCGTGCCGTCGGTGGGAGGAAACAACCTCATGATGGCGCGCGGCCCGATGGATCAACGCACCGTCAGCGGACGTCCCGATGTGCTCAAATTCGAAACCGAGCCCCTGGCTTCGCCTCTCGAGATCGTCGGACCGGTGAAAGTCCAACTGGCCGTCTCGACCGACGCTCCCGATACCGATTTCATGGTGAAGCTGGTGGACGTCTACCCCAACGGTTATGAGGCGTTGGTCCTCGATGAGGCTCAGATGCTGCGGTACCGCTCCGGCCTAAAGCCCGAAAAAGCCGAGCCGGGCAAGGTGTACCCGATCACTGTCGATCTGTGGTCCACCGCGCTGGTATTCAACAAAGGCCACAAAATCGCCGTCCATGTAAGCAGCAGCAATGCTCCGCGATTTGAAGCTCACACCAACACCTGGGAAGCGGTGAAGTCGTACGATTTGGCAGCCAAGGCGTCCAACACCATCTATCTCGACGGGCGCTCCAAGCTGATCTTGCCGGTCACGAAGGTGTACAAAGAGCCGGCGGTGGTGGCCGGACAATAGAGCCAATCGGCGCGACACGCTCCGTGGAAGAGTCGCAGATCTTGCCCCAGCAGGAGAGCCTCCTCTTCCTGACTTGGAGATCTTGCCGGCGTCACTTGACAAATTACGGCCCGTGACGGAACCGCGACCGTGAGGGAGCGGCTTGAACGCGATTACCGCACAAGCGCTCACTGCACCACCACGGTGACCTGTTGTTGCGAGTTGCTATTTGCGCCGGCCGTCAGCAGCACGGGTTGCGGGCCGGAAGCCAGCCCCGCGGGAATCACCGCGTTCACTTGCAGCAGGCCGCTCACCAGGTCGGGCGCAGCGCCAGCGTAGGTGATCTCCGCGGGCATGCCGCCTATGCTGATTTTGACCGCAGCCGCGGGAACGGGATAAGGAGGTGCGGGCGAGACCTCCAGACCGTCTGGAACCGGCGGATTCCACACGCCCGCGCCGGTAGCGAAAATCTGAATGACGGAGCCCGCGGCCGCTGGATTCTGCTCCCCATTGAGCGTATTGTCCTGGTTCAAAATGGCTCCCTGTCCGCTGCCGTTTTCGGTTATCGTAAAGAGCCCGGGCGAAGTGTCTGCGACCGGCACGGCCACCGCCGGCGCGTCCACAAAGTCGTGCGAGACCACCATGTGAACACTCGTTTGGCCGGCGATTTCATACGGGACCACGGCGTTGATCTGGTTTACGCCCGCATAGAGCAGCGGGGCCAAATACCCGTTGAAGGCCACTTTCGAGTTGCCAATAAACGCACTATAGAAGATTTGACTCGGATCATTGGGCGAAGTCGATTGATACCCGCCGGCCGGTATGCCAGGCCCGATGTGAGAGCCGAAAATGCTGACGATCTCTCCGGGAGAGACGCCGGGCTGCAAAGTAGCCGCGTGCAGGACCGCCGCGACGCTCGGTGGGGGGGGGAAGGTTGACGTCTAGGACCACGTCTACGGCGAGACCATGCCCACTTTCATCCAATATGGCGACCGCATCGCAATACAGTCCGTAGCCCCACGAAAGCGTAATTGGCATTAGGCTCACGGTCACTGTGGCCGGCGTCGTAGCGCTCGACTGGCTGACCCAGACGAACACCGGGTCCGACGGGAACTTACTGCAGTCATTCGTTTGTTCGGCAGCCACGGCAAACGGGACATTACCGGTCGCGGACGCGACTTGGAAGCTTAAGGGGAGCGTCACGCTGGTTGAGTCGGCGGTCATCATGAAGTTGATTTCCTTGACGCTAGCTGTGAACGTCTGCGCCGGGGCGGAGTCCGCAGTGGCGAGCGCTGTCCAAATGACGATTGCGATGCGAGAGGAGCAAGATTGGTACTTCATAGTTCTTGACCTAGGGAACGGACGGCGCGGCGACCGCAACAATTCCGATGAGGTTCAGAACCAAGGTCGCTGGTATCTGGCCGGGGGGCACAGTGACGGGAAAGAGATTCCCCGGTGGAAGTGTACCGCCCTTTTGATCAGTCAGTTGAAACAGGCTGCTCGTCACCGAAATGTTGACCGATCGGCCAAAGGGAATCAGAATCTGATAACTCCTTCCTCCGGAATCCTGCGACGCGATTGCCGCCGTGCGGAAGAAATGCGAATCGCCGCCAACACCCAGAAAAAGGCTAGCGCCTGGAGCAACACCCTCATTCTTGGGCAAGAGTTGGAGGGGGTCATTCACACGGACCGTGACGAGCGCTCCCTTCGTGAGGGAAATGGTGGCCTGAGCGGACGTATCGATCGGAGTCAGCGCCACCACAGTCCCACTCCGCCCCCACTCGCAGGAATCGAGCCAGGCCGTCCCTGGCACGGTGACGCAGAGTTGGTACGCTCCGAGCGTCAGCCGCGGTAGCTCGAACGAGCCGTCTGGCTGGATGGCCGTGTGCGCGGATGTCCTCCCAAGCTTTGGCACGTAGAGGCTCGGCAGTCGGGACGCGGTGATCTCCCCGCTGATTATGAGGCTGCCGTCCGCGCCGGTCACCACTCCACTCACCGAGTCGGGCGTGCCGGCGACGATTCGACGTCGGCGAACCGACCTTGCCGCCGTTGGAGCCGAGCAGGACACCTGTAATGGCGGAGGTGTTGATCTTGCTGCCAGTGATGTAAACTCCGTTTGCGGTCTGGTCGAAGGGGGCATCGGCGTTGGGGTAAATGGAGATGGCGTGACCAGTCGCGTCCTCAAAATCCACGTTGGAAATCGTGACGGCGTAGGAGGTCGTGTTCAGCGAGCCTCCCGGCATAGACGTGTTCCAAGGCGACGGGGAGTAAGACCCCGTATCGGCGTTGGTAATCGATAGGTCCAGGCATTGCGGGAACGGCGGCGGGACGGTCGGCCGATTGTTGGGGTTGCTGTTTGGGAACGCTCTTACGTCTGCGTACCAATTTGAAACTTGATGCGTCCAGCTTCCGCACGTGGTCTCGACGGATTCGTATTGCGAACACGGGCTCGAAGGGCTTTGGTTCAACGTGCTTGCTCCGCAGATTGTGAGATTTTGAATCGTGATGTTGTTATAGGCGGTTGTCCCTGAGTTAGTCGCGGCCGGCGGCAGAGGGCTCGGCGAACTGAGCCCGTAGCTTCCGTTCGGGTCCTGGAAGATGCAATTTTCGGGAACGTCACCGACCATAATCATCGGGCAAACCATATTCTGACCGCGCACCAGAAGGGTCTGGGAATTGGTGCTCCCGCCACCCTGTATTGTAAGGTTGCTCCGGTTGATAACGATGGGCTTCTCGAGTATATATTTGCCAGCAGGCACCGTGCACGTTGAGGCTGTGCCAGCGAGGCACAGCAGAAACGATCTCGGAAGCGAACCCCACCTCCCCACAACTGGCACGTCACCCGGGATCTAACCGGCAAGGCGAAGGAACTGTTTCTCCTGTCAACGACTCGAAGATTATCGTATGTCGTCCATGTTACAGAAAGCCTCATGGACCGCGGCATATCCTGGCGTGTGCTCGGCTTGGAGCGCGGCAGACGGCCCCACTCCTGGATACCTTCCGGCTTAAAATTCCTCATGTAAGCCAGCGTCCCACTCCTGCGAACGGTTGACGACCCAGTTCTGGAATTGATTCGCGATATCGCGCAGAACATCCCGGCTTACCGGATAATGCTGGCGATAAGTGTTGAAGAGACCGATCACTCGCGCCTATTGCTCGAACGGCTGAATCAGCCCGTTCAGCAAGGCCGGCCGGAGCGCCGGGCCACTTCC
>DATFZA010000365.1:0-7801 GCA_035314765.1 Bryobacteraceae bacterium | reverse complement strand
ATCTTTACGAGCTCGCCAAAATCCTCGGCCATTCAAATATCAAGATGACCGAACGCTACGCGAAGCTGGGACGGCAACACATTGCCCGGACCGGAAGCACGGCGCGGGAAATCTGGAAGCAGTTGGAAGGGATCTGCGACAAGGCGAACGTCGGTTGACGATGTTCGCGTATTGTTCGCGCGACTGAAACCTTAGCTCTTTGGCTGCCGCTAAGTGCTTTAGAAAGTGGTGGCCAGGGACGGAATCGAACCGCCGACGCCAGCCTTTTCAGGGCTGCGCTCTACCGACTGAGCTACCTGGCCTTTCGGGGTTTTGTCTGCTCGGGCGGGCTCATTGAAAATTGTAGCAAACGCTACGCCCATCCTGTGTCACACTTGTCGCTTCATGGCGATTTGGCTCTCCGAACCGGACGTGCGCGCGCTGCTTCCTTTACCGGAACTCATCGACGCCATCGAACACGCGCTGGCGGCGTTTTCCGTTCGCAACGCGACGCAGCCGGTCCGGACCGTTATCGGCATTCCCGGCGGAGTGCTCGCCTGCATGCCCGGCCTGCTCAAGCCGCAGGGCGCCCTCGGCGCCAAGCTGGTTACCGTGTGTCCGGAGAACCTGGCGCGCGGGCTCGCCAGTCATCTGGCGACCATCGTTCTCCTAGACCCCGACACTGGCCAACTGCTGGCGATGATGGACGGCCGCTATATTACCGAGATGCGGACCGCCGCGGCATCGGCGGTCGCCGTCCGCTATCTGGCGCGGGAGGATTCCGAGCGCCTGGCGATCATCGGATCGGGAGTGCAAGCCGCCAGTCACCTCCAGTCCTTGTCGTTGGTCCGGAGCTTCCGCGAGATTTCGTGCTGGAGCCGGACTCGCGCTAACCTCGAAAAGTTCGTCGAGAGCTGGAGCGGCGGTCCCTACCCGGTTCGAGCCGCACATAGCGCGCAAGAGGCCATGGAAAGCGCGGACGTGATCGCGCTGGTCGCCGCCGGATCGGAGCCGGTGATTCGGGACGCCTGGGTCAAGCCAGGCGCATGCATCGTGGCCGTCGGCGCCTGCCGTCCCAATGAAAAGGAGTTGCAGCCGGCCCTGGTCGCCCGCGCTCGTTTGTTTGTGGACTCGCGCGAGGGAGCTTTTCAGGAATCGGGCGACATTCTTGAAGCCTTGAACACTGGTCAGATTACGCGAGACCACATCCTCGGGGAATTGGGCGAAGTGGTTACCGATCGCCGGTTAGGCCGGCTGGATCCGAACGATATCACGATTTTCAAGTCGCTCGGGATGGCCGTTGAGGATCTAGCCGCCGCTCAACTCGTGTATCAACGGGCGCGGCACACCGGACGCGGTGTCGAACTGGATTGACGGCGCATCGTCTCCCACTTGAGAAACGGTGCGCCGGCCTCCAATGCACTTGCTGTTCGTCAGAAGCTCAGATCCGTAACCCTGCTCCGTACAGTACTTTCCATAACCGTGACCAAGCCGGTAAACTTGGCGACCAGTTTGGCGGACCCGTCGGCGCCGAGCTCCTTCACTAGCGGCCCTCCGCTATCCAGGTCCGCGAACTTGGCGTAGGCGGTTGAGAAGCTGAGATCGTTCGGGTTACCCCCCAGCCCGCGCAGGGTGACCGTAAGTCCAGCCTGCTGCTTCTTGTATATCGGAGTGATTTCGGCCTTAACCAGGTTGCGCACTTCCTCCATCTTGCCGGGAGCGACGATGGCCGTGACGCGGTTGGCCTGAAATCCCACCGCCCTTAAACCGCGTTGGCCCCTCCACCCGGCTCCGCAAGGACCTCAATCGTGCCGGAATCTTCGGGGCTCCCTGATAGAACCAGTTAATCTTCAATCTTTTAATGGGCAATGTAACTGACATGGCGTTCTCCTCAATAATCTAAAGTCTGCTACACCGAGGATGAAATGCGCGACCCGGCACCGTCTCGGCGTCCGGCACTGGGAGCGAGATGCGTCGAACCAAATCCGCCGCTTCGAAAGGTTAACGCGACGCCATCCGGCGAAAAATCTCATCCCGAACGGAAAAATCTGTAAATGCCCGCTCCCTAACGATCCCAGCTCGTAAAAGCAGGAGGATCCGCGAAAGACACCGACCAAGGACTATAAACGTTGTGATGAAAACACTACTCCAGCTAAGGCGCGGAGTCAAGGGTCTTGTGCGGGCTTGGGAAGGAAGGAAGGTTACGTTTTGTGAAAGGCTGTGCGGCACGTCCCCGGCCCGGGCGCCAGTAACGACAGGCCGAGACGGCGTATGGTGCGGCGCGCCGATCCTTTACAGATCTGGCCGCGCCGCTCGTTCATCGGATCTGGTCGCGCCACGTGAACTACCTGCGGACGGCGATCGTAACCCGGCTCGGCTTGGCGTTCTTCCCCAGCTCTTTTTCGATGGCCGGCGCCGCAAGCTGGCGCCCGTCGGCGGAGTAGCCGTTCCAGATCGTTGTCAGGAAGTGCGTGTCGCCAAGGCGCGTGAAGTCGAGCGAAGCCGCTCGGTTCGCCTGCTCGCTTCCAGCGCTCTGGGTAACGACCGTGGTCAAAGCCTTACGGTCTTCCAGCGAACGGAGCGTGAACCGCTGGCCTTCCCCGTGAATTTGATATTCACCGGCCGGCATCACTTTGTCTCCCGCGTGGAAATCGAACGGGATATGGGCACTCATGTTGACGATCTGCGCGTTCAGACCCGAACACGCCAGCGCGCTAAAGACCGTGAGAACGAACCACTGTTTCAGACTTTTCATTGGGTGACTCCTTTTTTTGGAAGTGAGCTAATTTGCCCGCTTCAGCAAGTAAACGCGCCATTGGTTCGGGAAAAGTCTCAGGTGGGAAGAAAAAAGTTGCCTGGTCATTTCCGCTCGCCGTGTTCCACAAAAGCTCCCATCGCTTCTGCTTGCGTCGCCCAAAGTTGTGGACGATCGCCGCCGGTTTGTCCGTGGGCCAAAGCCTCGGTGGTCAGCCCCGCGACTACAGTTTTGAAGGGTCGAGAACTGTCAGGTTCGAATACCGTGCAAAGTCCTGTACGTTAAAGGTGAGAATGTGGTCGATACGATTGACCACTATGGCCGCGACGATTCGCGCATCGTGTGCATTCTTTCCCGATACACCGTGACGAATCACCAGACGCCGCCACTCCCCATAGACGTCGTCGGTTTCCGCGAGCCGGAACGCGGAACTCTCGAGCGTGACAAAATACTGTCTGCCTGAGACGGCGCGAGTCCAAGGCCATTTCGTTCGATTGGTCGTGTAGCAACCACCCAAACCTCAATAAGGTTCTGGGCGGCAACGCAGATGCGATGCCCATCGCGGTTTAGCTTCGCGATCGCTGTACGAGCCTCGCCGCTGAGGGTCAGAGCGCCGAAGGCGACGAAGGATGATGTTGGAATCCGCTAGGACGTCCACTAGCGATTCCAGTCGTCCTCACGGCTGTAGTTGCTCTCGCGGCTGATGTCTGCATCGGACAGCGAAGGGATTCCCTCCGGTATCAGATCAGCGGCCTCATCGAGAAGTTTGTCGACCTCTTCTGCGGAAAGGGGCTTTCGGGCACCTGCGGGAGGCGCCTTGTACAGGTAAGCTTTGACCACCTCGTCGACCGGCACACCCATGGCCTTGGCTTCTGCCACGAAGCGCTCTTCGAGATCCGGCGGTAGCTCCAGCGTGATGGTCATGAGACTGCCTCTGATCTGAGATTCGCGTCGTAGCCTTAATTCTACGCCGTGCTTGCTCCGCTGTCACGACGTCGGAAAGGTCGCGAGCGACGAGGACAGAAGTCCGTTTGGGGTCTAGAATGAAGCTATGAGCGCAGCAACACAGCTCTCCCTGGAAGAATTTCTCAATCTGCCGGACGCTCCCGGCAAGCTCGAGTTGCTGGACGGAGAACTACTCACATTGCCACCCGCGAAGTTCAGTCACATGGAGATGGTGAAACGATTCCAGTCCCTGTTGGAGGCTGCGGTTGGTCGCTCACGCGTTTGGTTCGAGATGGGGTACCAGCTAGGGCGGCACTGGTTGCAGCCGGATCTGAGCGTGAGTTGGCCGGATCAACGCCTCGAAAATGACTGGTTCCAGGGCGCCCCGATGTTGGCGGTCGAAATTGTTTCCCCCGGCAACCGCGCAGAGGAAATCGAGAGAAAGATTGCCGTTTATCTGGAAGAAGGCGCCGCGGAGATCTGGATCGTGTATCCCAAGACTCGCAGCATGACGGTCGTTCAGAAAGAGAAGACGCTTCGTTCTCACGGCGATTATCATTGCGAATTGATCGGCGTTACGGTGAAGGCGGACGATCTGAAGCCAGCGTCGAACTGATCCGGCGAACTACTGGTGGCGGAAATCTGGATCGGTATCCCGAGACGCGCAGCATGACCGTCGTTCAGTCACGTCGAAGCTCTACCATACAAGACAAGTGCGCGGTGGTTTGAGAAATTCTCACTTTTGCGGTGCGGAAGGCGTCGAGACGAGTCTCGACGCCGCGGACACGAGTGTCCGCGCCACGACGGAGCCACGGCGAAGCTTAGGCACGTGAAGAGAGCTAATGCGAATTCCACTCTCGCCGCTCTTCAAACTAGTGAGCAAGTGGCCGAGGCGCGGATCCGTCAAGGGACTGTGGCGCGGACACTCGTGTCCGCGGCGTCGAGACTCGTCTCGACGTTCCCCGCCCGCTGAGATGCGCTCGACCAGCGGTAATCCTCGGGACGCCGGGCCAGACTTGCCTTCACCGGGTTGTCCTCGATGTAGGCTAAGGCTACAATGCGTTTCCATTCGCCTTCGTCCCGTACCCAATGATCGTATGACTCAGCCTGCCAAAAACTTTCTCCGGTGCGACCCAAGATGCGATTGGCATCCCTCGCCGACGCGCCCTTCAGGGATTGCATTATGCGAGACGGCGTTATTTTCGGCAACAGTAACAGGTGCATGTGATTCGAAAGAACGCAATAGGCGGCAAGATCATAGTGGCCGAGCGAGACGCCGCGGTGCAGTGCCGCTACCACGGTCTGCGCGACGGATTCCTGAGCTAGGTACATTGGCCCGGTGCGGGTGGAGTCCAGGTATCGATCCATCCAGACGAACGCCGCGCCGGCGTTCATCTTTCCCGGAGGAGGGTACTTGGCGTGCGGAAGGCTCCCGTGGAGATGGCATGTTATGAAAAGCCATCTCCCCTCGGGATAGTGGTGGGGGAGACGTCGGCGAAGCTCTACCATACGAGACAAGTGGGCAGTGGTTTGAGAAATTCTCACGTCGAGACGAGTCTCGACGCGCGGACACGAGTGTCCGCGCCACGACTACTGGTGCTTCAGCTCCAGCACCTCGCCTTGGATTCTACTCTGGTCACTGTTCAAACTAGTGAGCAACTGCTCCAGCGCGCTGGCGATGGCGGGCGAGCGGACGCTGCCGTTCGGGGAATCGCGGAGCGCGTCTTCAATCGGACTCAGCGCTTGCCGGGACCACAGCAACCACAGGCGCTCCGTGCCGGGGTTTTGGTCGAAGTCATACCAGCGAGTCAGCACTGGTCGGTTCGCAGCCACATGATCCAGGATCCAAAATCGCTCAGCCCCTTTTTCATCCAATCCCTAATTCACCACATAGACGAAGCCCGCTTGGGGCGGCACGATGTGCAGGCGGAAACGCCATCCGCCTTGGAACGTCTCACTGGGCGATGCAATATAGGGCGGGCCGGCGGGTTTGCCGGCAGTCATCTTCTGAGCCTCGATTGAATATGAAAGGGGAGTGCGCCGCTCCATCCACCAACCGGCGCCGAGAGCAAGCAACACTGCCGACACCCCGCCAACGATCCAGCGCCGGCGTGAGCTGGTTGGCGCCGCCGGCCGCTGCATCAATTCACACAGCGCAAGCGCCACTTCTTCCATCGACGCCGGCCTTTCCGCGGGCGTCTTGCGCATGCATTTCTCAATAAGCGCGGCCAACGCCGGCGGCACTTGTGGATTGAGCTTGGCCGGAGATACCGGAGAATGGTGCGCCACCTGGTCGAGCGTGGCCAGCGCGGTCTTGCCCTGAAACGGGCGCTTGTGGCAAGCCAGCTCGTAGAGCATCACCCCGAAGGAAAAAATGTCCGATGCCGGACCCAGCGGTTCGCCGTGAACCTGTTCGGGCGACATATATGCGGGCGTACCAACGATGGCGCCCGGGCCGGTCAGGGTCAGCGATTTGGTGATTTCAGGATTGGACGAGGACATCTCCTGCCGCGCCAGGCCGAAATCGAGCACCTTCACCGCGCCGGCCGAGGTGACCATAATGTTGCTGGGCTTCAGGTCGCGGTGCACCACGCCCGCCGCATGCGCGGCCGCGATCCCGTTGGCGGCTTGCCGCGCATAATCGAGCAGCGTTGCCAGAGGAACGCCGTCGCTCAGCAGCTTGCCGAGCGTGGCGCCCTCCACATATTCCATCGCGATAAAGTCCAGACCGTCGGCGCGATTGAACTCGTAAATAGTCACGATGTTGGGATGGTTGAGCGCGGAGGCGGCCCGTGCTTCGCGCGCGAAATGACCCTGCCCGCGCCAGTCTACGCCTGCGTCCAGAATCGTCTTCAACGCCACTGTCCGGCGAAGATGCTTGTCGATGGCCTGGTACACCTCGCCCATTCCGCCTTCGCCGATCTTGCGCACGATTTCGTAGTGCGAAACCACTTGGCCGGGCTGGAGCAAAGGCGCGGCCGCGTGTTCCATGGTCAACGTTGCTGTGACCGGCGCCAACACCGGAGCGTCCAGCAAAACCGGCTGTTCTGAAGCGGCGATCAGGGATTCCACCTCGGCGCGCAGGCTGGCATCGGCGCCGCACGCCTGGTCGAGGAAGGCGCTGCGCTGGCCCGCGGGAAGTTCCAACGCTTCATTTAGGACGCCGCCGATCTGCCGCCACCGCTTCGCATCGAGCGAAGCGGAAGGGTCCGGCGGGGGCTCCATGTCCAGAAATACTAGCACTTGCCGCGCATTAACTCGCGGCTCAGCCATGCGCGCGCCGCAACCCAGTCCCGGTTCGCCGTCGCCTTGGAAACGCCCAGGACCTCGGCCGTTTCGTCGATCGACAAACCCGTAAAGAAGCGCAGTTCAACCACGCGGCTCTGTTGGCGATCGAGCTTGGCCAACCCATCGAGCGCGTCGTCCAGGGCGATCAGTTCAAAGCTCCGGCCCTCCGGACAG
Organism: Bryobacteraceae bacterium; assembly: GCA_035314765.1. Taxonomy (GTDB): domain Bacteria; phylum Acidobacteriota; class Terriglobia; order Bryobacterales; family Bryobacteraceae; genus DATFZA01. The sequence continues at coordinate 660 of DATFZA010000365.1, read as the reverse complement.
TCGATGGCCTCATTGAGAACCAGCGTGGGAGTTCCGCCGCCACGCTTTTCCCGCAGATGCGCGCGGGCGTGGTCCACCAGGATGCGCCGCATGATCTGCGCGCTGATGGCGAAGAAGTGAGCCCGGTCCTACCAGCTAGCCTTTTCTTGATCCACCAGGCGCAGATAGGCCTCATGCACCAATTCAGTGCTGCGCAGCGTGTGGTCGCGCCGTTCGCGCCGCAGATAGCCGTGCGCCAAGCGGCGGAGTTCGGTGTACACCATCGGCGTGAGTTCGTTTACCGCCGCCCGATCGCCCCCGCTTCATTTCTGCAGGAGCGCTGTAACATCGCCTGGCACGTCTCACAGATTAGCGCGAGTGCAATAATGACGAACATGCCTCAGGACCTTGTGCTGCTCTTACGGCGGAAGATCGCAAGATGAGGCGGTTTCCGGTTCCGTCGCCGCCGAAAAGCTCGCTCAAAGTGGCCACGGAAAAAAGAACTCGCGCCACCTGATCGATTCCGCCTCCAACAATCGTTTGCGTTTCGTCATCCGGTTTGGCTGGCCGCGTCACACAGCGCCCTTGTTACACTTGGTGTTTGACTACGAAAACTCAGCCCCGCGTGTGCGCGGTCAGCTTCTTTAATACAGTCCCGCTGGTGTGGGGAATGCTCCACGG
>DATFZA010000364.1:0-3799 GCA_035314765.1 Bryobacteraceae bacterium | reverse complement strand
TCATCGGTCTGTGCCTCGCCCCTTCCGGGCAAGTTGGCTTGTTCTGGCTGGTTCCCGCGGCGGTTTGTGCGGCCGCGCCTTTTGGCATTGCGCCCGCCGCTATCCAGCAGATGATGCCCAATCCGATGCGCGGGCAGGCTTCGGCCGTGTATTTGTTCATCCTCAATTTGATCGGGCTGGGAATCGGTCCCTCCGCCGTCGCCATGACCACGCAGTACATTTTTCAGCGCGACAACGCAGTGAACCTGTCCCTGATGTACGTTTCTCTGGCGGGTTATGTGCTCGCTGCTATTCTTTTGTTTGCCGGTTCCAAGCCGTTCCTTGGCAGCCTGGATCGGCTCAAGGAATGGCACGCGACAAATTGAACGCCGTGGGGCAGGCTAGTAGCCTGCGGCCGATTATCAATCGGCCCCTTCTGGACCAACCAGTTCCCCAAATTGTTCGTACCGAATACGGCGTCGGGCTGGACCGGCTGAACGGCCGGCTCAAGGAATGCCACGCGACAAATTGACCGCTAATCCGCCAAACAGCCGGCTGCCGTACCAAGCCACTGAAGCAGCGCGTCCCTATGAGAGCATAGAGCGCCTGCCGGTGTGTCTGCTGCTGGACAATGTTCGCAGCATGTACAACGTCGGCGCATTCTTCCGCACCGCCGACGGAGCTGCCTGCGAAAAAGTCTTGCTTTCCGGCATCACCGCGCGTCCACCCAAGAACGCGATCACGAAAACCGCGCTAGGCGCGGAAGAAACGGTGCCCTGGGAATATCGCGAGCCCGCGGTGGACCTGGCGTTGGAGCTGCGCGGCCAAAACTACGAAATTGCCGCGATTGAAACCAGCGTCCACGCCGTCGACCTGTTCGATTGGCAACCACAGTTTCCCGTCTGCCTGATATTCGGCCACGAAGTAGAAGGTGTTCGGCCGGAACTGCTCGCCCTGTGCGACACGCACGTCCGAATTCCCATGCTGGGGCGCAAGCACTCCCTGAATGTCGCGACCGCCGGCGGCATCGTGATTTATGAGCTCCTGCGAAAGTACCGGCGTTTGTTGGAGAATACAAGAATACCGTGATGAAGCACAAATTGCTCCCGCTCCTCCTGCTTTTGCCGACGACGGTTCCAGCCGACCCGCCCACCATGATCCCGCCCGTTCGCGGCACGCGCGAGATGGTCGGCGCCGCCAACAACTACGAAGTGGAATCGGGCTACCGGCTGCTCACCGAAGGCGGCAACGCCGTTGACGCCGGCGTGGCCACTACGCTGACCGCCGCGGTTACAGAACTGAGCCGTTTTGGTTTGGGTGGAGAAATGCCCGCGCTGATCAAAATGAACGGCCAGCCGCCGGTGGCCATCAGCGGGATCGGCATTGCGCCCGCCAAAGCCACCGTGGAGTTCTACGCCCATCGCAAGCCGGAGCCGTGGGAGGACGTCAACCACATGCCTCCCGTCCCGATGCAGGGAATTCTTTCCGCCATCACGCCCGGCGTCTTTGACGGGCTGATCGTCGCCCTCGACAAGTTCGGCACCAAGTCTTTCGCGCAGGTCGCGGCGCCCGCTATCGAATATGCCCAGAACGGATATCCGGTGCCGGAGGAACTCGCCGGAATGCTTCGGAGCTATCGCCAGATCATGACTCTATGGCCGGATTCGATCGCGTTTTTCTATCCGGAAGGTCAAGTCACCCCGCGCGGGTCGCTATTGAAAGAGCAGACTCTGGCCAATACCCTGAAGGAACTGGTGGCCGCGGAGCGCAAGGCTCACGGTAACCGCTCCGCCAAGCTGAAAGCGGTGCGCGATCTGTTTTATCAGGGATCGCTCGCCAAACGCATCGGCGAGTTTTCTGAAACCCACGGCGGGTTGATCACCTTCGACGACATGAAGAAGACGCACGGTGAAGTAGACCAGCCGCGAACCGGAACCTACCGCGGCTACGAAGTCCATAAACCAGGTTTCTGGACGCAAGGTCCGGTGATGATTGAAGCGTTGAATATCCTGGAGGGCTTCGATCTCAAGAGCATGGGCCACAACAGCCCGGAGTATCTGCACACGATTATCGAGACGGTGAAACTGGCGTTCGCCGACCGCGACCAATACTACGGCGACCCGAAGTTCAGCAAGATTCCGGAAGAGATTCTGCTTTCCAAGGAATACGCCGCCGAACGGCGCAAACTGATCGATCCCAAACATGCCTCGCTCGAAAGCCGGCCGGGAAATTTAGGCGCCCATACTTCGCTGCCGAGCGGTTCGCAGGCCTTCGGTCCTATCAACGACACCACTTGCGTGAATGTGGTCGACCGCTGGGGCAACGCGTTTTCGGCCACGCCGAGCGGCGCCTGGCTCCCCTCCGTGATCGCGGGCGACACGGGCATCCCGTTCACCAGCCGGCTGCAGTCGTTTGTGATGACCGCCGGGCATCCCAATGAACTCAAACCAGGCAAGCGCCCGCGCGTGACCCTGAGCCCGACGCTGGTCACCAAGGACGGCAAGCTGGCATTCATCATGTCCACGCCCGGTGGCGACAACCAGGATCAGGCGATGCTGCAAGTGCTGCTGAACATCGTCGACTTTGGCATGTTTCCGCAAGATGCCGTGGAAGCGCCCCGCTTTCAAACCGAGCATTTTTACAGTTCTTTCGGAGGCCATGAATTCGTCCCAGGCCGTGTGAATATAGAAGGCCGGATTCCCCGCGCCACCGCTGAGGCTTTGATGACGTTGGGACACCGCGTCAACGTCGCGTCCGATTGGAGCAACGGATCCGCGCCGACCGTGATTCAAGTCCGCGACGGAGTGCTGAATGGCGGCGCAGATCCGCGCCGCGCGCGAATGGTGTTCGGGCGCTAAGCGCATGACGAAGACCGTCGTTCGATTCCGAGAACAGGCGGAGTTCTTGAGAGAATCCAGCGGTTCCAACATCGAAAAGACGCTGCTCAAGGCGGTGAAGGTGCTGGCTCTTTTTCAAATTCCCCACTACGTGTGCGGAGGGTTTGCCGTCCAGGAGCATGGGTATCCGCGCTCCACCGTGGATGTGGATATTATCGTGCCGGACGTGGTCTTAGCTCGCGAGAAGCTGTGCATGAATGGGTTTCAGAACGGAGTGACGGACAGGGAAACGATGGTGGAGGTCGATCTTCACCCGCCGACGTTTTCCGTGCCCACGCAGGTATCGGACACACCGCAAATCCTGACATTGGAAAGCCTGGTCTCTTCCAAGCTTTCGACCTACATGGGCCGGGGTATTCACCGCATGCAAGATTTCTCGGACGTGGTGGAACTCATCCAAGCCAATGGTCTGCCGCGAGAATTCCCGGTCGCGTCTGAGGTTGTGGGCATTTATCAACAGACATGGGACGCACTCCAAAACGCCTAATCCGAAGTTCAGCTACGCGGACGGGGACACAGCGGGCTCGAGTCCGAACTTCCCCGATCGAAACTATCGTAGCTGTGTCCCCTTGCGCATGGCCTGAAGGAGCGTCTCAATCCTTCAACGCGTACAACGTCGTTTTCTCCACCGTTCCCAAACGGTTCAGCCCCGATAGATCGCCTGGAAACGAATCGAGGATCAATAGATGCGTAATGCCCCGGCGCTTCAACTCGGTGAAGTTTCGCTGCGCCACTAAGTCCAGATCCTCGCGATTCTGCGTGGATTCGTAGTAGATGAGCAAATCGCGGGAAGTGTACGCTTCCGCCGGGCTCGCATAGCAAAAAACTTTGGCATCCGGCGCCGTCAGTTGCTCGACCATTCTTGCGACTGCATAACCCGGTAAACGGTAGCGCAGCGTGGAATCTTCAGACTCGATACGCAG
>DATFZA010000363.1:0-3000 GCA_035314765.1 Bryobacteraceae bacterium | reverse complement strand
GCGATCCGCGTGGCCGGGCCACACTTGGCCGTGCCGTCTGGTGCGGCGCTACCAACCAACCCCCACGCCGGTGCACCCCGCCACCACGCAAGTGGCGCGATATAACCCACCCGAATCACCCACAGTTTCAGCCGACGAACCGTTTTTTTATGACTGCACCGGCTGCGGAACGCTGCTGCGCCCGAAGCCCGGCGACTGCTGCGTATTTTGCTCCTTCGGAAGCGTTCCATGCCCGCCGATTCAGAAAGCGGGCGGCAAAGATGCTTGCTGCGCACATGGATAACGCACTGGTGGCTCATCGGCAGCCGCGTAACGCCTTTTACGGAAAGTCGCCGAGCGGCTGTGTCAGTGGCCCGGCTCCCAGAACCTCTTCGGCCATGGATAACCACCTACTGCCTTGGGCGAGGCAGGCTTTCCCGCCTGCGCGGGAGTCTGCTTCGTGGCGGTGGTTGTCCGCGCCGCGTTCGGCGCTCCTTTCTTGTCGGCTCCGCGAGCGCAAGGGGGCACCGGCTCTTGCCTGTGAAAAGGATCTGGCAAAGGCATTCCATTCTCCGACCGGAATCTACATCCTGCGCGTCCGCGCGGCTCTGAGCTTGCTGTATAATTCGATATGGAATGGACTTTGAAATCATCATAGAGCATCTATTTGGCCGATTCAAATGAATCGCGGTGGTGTCGGGATGTTCAGCAGCTCCGAGCTCGTATGTTTCCGTTTCAGCCATCAACCAAGCATGGAGACCGGCGGAGTGACGCAGGCCCTTGCTCCTCAACTCATATTCGCGGCCCTCGCCGCTGCCGCTGGCGCTTACTCTCGGTCTGGCACTGCGCGAGGGCTGTGCCCGCACGCTCGCCCGCCTTCATCGTGACGGTGGCGCTGGCCAACAGGTTGACCGCGCTCTGCTGATCCGGCGCCACCGTGGCCGCGGTAACCGCCCCCGGCCGTCCGCCGGCCCGCAGCATCTGGCGCACTGACGAGCAAGCGAGGTTGATGACACGGCTCGGACTGACGGCGCACGATGCCAAGACGCGATTGGTGCCGCCATCCGAGGAAGGATCCGTCAGCAATCAACGCCGGTCGATTGGTGAGACCGGAAACCGGCCTTCTTGCCAGAGATCGCGGCGACGTGTTGATCGGCACCGCAGCCGATGTCGAGGATGCGCTCATTCCGCCGCGCATCCGCTGGCACCAGGAGCGCCTCTGTCATCTCACGTTGGGCGAACGCTAACTTTAGCGTGCAGCGCAACAGGCGGTTTCGCGGGCACGCTGCATCTCCCGTTCGTAATTGCGCGCGAAACTACTCGCGTTAACTTCCCTCGGAGTCCGCCGGTCTACCAATGGAGAGACTGCGACAACGCTAGCCACCGCGGCGCTGGTCGGGGCGCTCGGGCCCTTCGGCCGAACTGAGTCTATCGGCCGGCGCATTTCATCCCCCCAATTGCATGTTGTCCCCGATGTCGGGCTGCAGGAAATTCCGAGATTTGCCAATTGTCTCAGCTCGAGCTGCAGTAAATTTGAGAATTCGGGCTATTGCATTCTCACAATTGCAGAAATTGTAAGACAAGATTTGGGGTTCACGCATCCCTTCATTGGCAAGTTGACGACGCGGCGTAATAAAAGAATCCGCTGAGCTGGTCGCGCTTGCGGGAAAGAATCAGGATGGCCCTGGCCAGATTCGCATTCTTGCGCGCGACAAGAACGGCTTGCCTCGATGGGCTTTCTGCTGCCTGCTGCGAGCCATTCCGCAAGGGCAGCGCACCAGCTTAATGACGCGCCTGATCAGCGTTCTTTACGGGGCGGCGACACCCTTGGAGATAGCGCTCCAAATGATTTCCCGGCTCACGACATAAGAAGGTTCAGGCGTCGACGTAATCTACGAGAATGGCACGTAGGGAGTCGGCGAGGTCGGGGCGATTCAGGCCAAAGGCGATCTGCGCCTCCAGGAAGCCGACTTTGTCTCCACAATCAAAGCGGCGGCCTTCGTAGCGAAGGCCGTGGAATGGCTGGGTCCCGATCAGCTTCGCCATGCCGTCTGTAAGCTGCACCTCGTTGCCCGAGCCGGGCTCCATGCGCTCCAAATACCGACCAAACCAACATCTTCGCGAAATTCATCGCCGAACGTCAGGACACCAACAAGATGCAGACCCTCGCCGCATGAACCGAAATTCTGAGCAAATCCCGGACTCTCAAGCCCTGAATTCCGCGCCCAAATAATCCAAGTTCCCCGTTGGCCCTGAAGATTCAGGGAGATAGGCTCCGTTTGCGGGGACTGCCTCAAGATTGGGGGTCAAGCGGCTATCGCCATCGGCGGGGATGAATCGTTAGCGGGCTGAAATTTCTGTCCATGCGCGGAACCGAACGTGCCATTGTAGATCGCGCAACGAACCTGCAGCAGGAGATCAGCGCCGCGTCGCGACCATCGCATCTGCTGCGATTTATTCATTCGGCGGTTCACCAGGAAATTGGCGGTCCCTTCGGTGATCGCGGTGCCAACTCGCAATCCGGCGCGGTGGCGTTCGGCGTAATTGACCAGCCAGTCACTCTGGCCAGTGAGATAACCATCCAGCGCCTGCAACGCGGTCCACAACTTTCGTGAAGGCGCGATGGACTTTCGGCTACCGGGCTCGCCCTGGAAATGGTGCATGACCGCACGGATGCGATCGATGCTGATCCGGGCATTTTTCGCCTTGCCATTCCAAATGCGCCAGTGCAACCGTTCGACTTCCGCCACGATTACAGCCTTCGCCGCCACCCGCGCCGGAACATCAGCCGACTGGCCGCTGGCGGTCTGTTCCGGATGCAGAAGCACCATTCCAGTATGAAACCAGTCCAGGAGCGGCAGTTCGGCGACGCCGGCATCTTCGAGAATGCGTCGAAGCCCAGGACAACCATCGGTGAAGGCCGTCAGTTCGGAGCCTTCCGTTCGGCCGACAGCGTCGAGGTTCCGGCGGATCAGCATCTTGATGTCGGTGTCGGATCTGGCAACGGCTCCGAAAACTTGG
>DATFZA010000362.1:0-8615 GCA_035314765.1 Bryobacteraceae bacterium | reverse complement strand
GCGCCCACTCCTCTTCCTCCGCCCGCAAAAGTTGTTGCAGATCAAAATAGCAAACCTTCTCCGGTGGACAAGGCCGCCGCTGGGAAACCAACCACGAAACCGGCCGAAAAGCCGGTCGAGAAACCGCCCGAGAAACCCGCTGAAACACCTCGGCTCGCGATCTCCGAACCGCCTGCCGGACAATATTGGCAGGTTATGGCCGCCGAACGCGCCGACGCCGAATTGATCGCGGAAGAGCTGTCGAAGAAGGGTTTGAAAGCGTTGCTGGCGCCCGCGCCGAAGAGCGGATACTATCGCGTACTGGTGGGACCTTTCGCGGATGCGGCCCGCATGGCCGAGATTCGCACAGACCTCGAGAAAGCAGGGTTCAAGCAGCCCATCGTGAGAAAATATTGACTTGTCCTCTTCTCCGCTGATTCAACTTGGCGCGCCGGAGCATCGCCAGCCCCGGCTTCCGGCATGGCTGCGCAACGGCAGCACGCATTTCTCCGCGGTTCACGAACTCAAGCAGGATCTGCGAAGGCTCAATCTGCACACAGTGTGTGAATCTGCCCGCTGCCCCAACATGCACGAATGTTTCAGCCGCGGCGCCGCCACGTTCATGATTCTCGGCAACCTGTGCACACGCGGTTGCGGCTTCTGTTCCGTGCCGAAAGGCTCGCCTCAGAAAAAGGAGTTTACGCTCGACGCCAATGAGCCGGCCAATGTCGCCCGCATGGCGGCGCAGATGCGACTGCGTTACGTCGTGATCACCGCTGTAAATCGGGACGATCTGGAGGACGGCGGTTCCTGGCATTTCGCCGAAACCGTGCGCCAGGTGCGCCAGGCGCTTCCGGAAGCGCGCGTGGAAGTACTGACGCCGGATTTTTGCGGCGACCTGCAAGCAGTCTCTCGCGTGCTGGATGCCAATCCTCACGTCTTCAATCACAATATGGAGACCATCTCGCGGCTCTATCGGCGAGTGAGGCCGCAGGCCAATTACCGCCAGTCGCTGGACGTGCTGCGCTTCGGCAAACAGTACCGGCCGGACATCCTGACCAAGTCCGGATTGATGGTCGGGCTGGGCGAGACCGCCGATGAAGTGAAAGAATTGTTGAAGGACTTGCTCGCTGCCAACGTCGACGTGGCGACGATCGGCCAATATTTGCAACCAACACGCCGCAATTTGGCCGTAGCTGAGTACATCACTCCGGCGCAATTTGACGCTTATCGCGATTATGGGCTTTCCATCGGATTCAAGATGGTGTTTAGCGGTCCGCTGGTGCGCAGCTCCTATATGGCGGATCAGGTGAATGAGCAAGCTTCGCACGGCCGTTAATCCGGCGCTGGCGCTGCTCACGGCCGTTCTACTGATTCTGACCTTTCCTAAAGCGAACCAAACCTGGCTGGCGCCGTTTGCGCTGGCGCCGCTGCTCTGTGCGCTGGGACGGGAACCGCGTCCGGCGCGCCGCTTTCTGCTCGGCTGGATCTGCGGCATCGTCTATTGGTTCGGCGTGTGCTATTGGATTCAGGGTACGCTGCAGCGTTACGGCGACATGGGCGTTTTCGGAAGCTGGGGCACGTTTGTGCTCTTCTGTCTCGCAAAGGCCCTGCACCTCGGATTGTTCAGTCTTCTCGCCGCGGTCCTGTTGCCCACTTGGTACGCGATTCCTGCCATTGCGGCGCTGTGGGTGGGCATCGAGCGAACGCACGGGATGTTTGGTTTTGCGTGGCTTTGTCTCGGTAACGCGGGAATCGATTTGGCCCTGCCCATGCGGCTGGCGCCGTTTACCGGAGTCTACGGGCTGTCGTTCTTGTTCATGCTGCTGTCGGCCGCTTCAGCAGTGGTCATTCTACGCCGCTCGCGCAAGGAATTGCTCTGGCTCGGCTTGACACTATTGGTGTTTGTGCTGCCGGGTTTACCGGCGCCAGAGCCGGCCGATCAGACGGCCGTGCTGGTGCAGGGCAACGTATCGGAAGATGAGGAATGGACTCCGCAGTCGGCCGCCCAGATGCGGGAAAGCCTGGTAGCGTTGTCGCTCGATCAGTCTCTCGGCGCGCATCTTGGTGCACGGCCGCGGTTAATTGTGTGGCCCGAGACGCCGGGCCCGATTTATTACTATCGCGATCCGGCGATGCGCGAGAGCGTGACGGAACTGGCGCGGCTGACCGGCGCCTGGCTGCTGTTCGGTACAGTGGCCGAGACGCCGCAAGGCGCGCCGCTGAACTCCGCGGTGTTGTTGAATCCATCGGGCGCTTTGGTCGATCGCTATGACAAGGTGAATCTGGTTCCCTTTGGCGAGTATGTTCCCCGGCTGTTTGACTTTGTGAACCGCATCACTAAGGAGGCCGGCGATTTTGCTCCCGGCTCGCGGCTGGTGGTGTTTCCCATGGGGGAACACAAACTTGCCACATTTATCTGTTACGAGTCGGTATTTCCATCCGAGGTCCGCCAATTTGCCAGGCAGGGAGCGCAATTGCTGGTGAATATTTCGAACGATGGTTACTTCGGCCCTTCCGCCGCGCGCGGCCAGCATCTGGAAATCGTCCGCATGCGCGCCGCCGAGAATCGGCGCTGGCTTCTGCGCGCCACCAACGATGGCATCACCGTGAGTATCGACCCCGCCGGACGAATTCGGGAGAAGCTGCCTTCGTTTCAAAAAGCCGCGGGGCGCTTTGGCTTCGCGTTTGAGGCCGGCGTCACGAGCTACACCGAGCACGGCGATTGGTTCGCGTGGGGCTGCCTGGCGCTGGCGGCCGCGGGATTATTCTGTTCCCAGTGGCCGCACTACACGGCCAAACCTAAAAAACGAGGCCCGGCCCCATGATAGGGAAGTGTGTTTTTGGGGCGTTTCCCAACAAGCTTGCTGCCGCCTTTGGGACCGCTCCGTTGAAGACCCATTCCAAATTCCTGATTCTGCGAGACCGCCCGACGGCGCCTTCATCCCTTTGGGAGGGCCGCCCTGACGGTCGCGGCTTGGAAAGGCGTGACCGAGCCGCGACCGTCAGGGAGCGGTTATATTGGCCGACTTAGCTCCCGAACTTTAGTGATGGAAGCACGGCCCCGGTGATAGTATTGTTCTTCTGAGAGTTGGGAACCCTGAGAGTTGGGATCAATGATGCTCGCCTTCGACCCGGCGTCGAATCCACTAAATAACAACGAATGGTCCTTCCCCCTTGCGGAATGTATTCACATCGCAACGTTCGCGATGGCCATTGGAACTATCGCCACGGTGGATCTGTGCATGATGGGGCTCGGCTTCCGTAAACAAACGCCAGCGCAACTGCTGAAGGAAACTTCGCTTTGGACATTGGCCGGCCTGATTATTACGATCTCCGCCGGGCTGGTCATTTTCTCCACCGATCCGGTTCGTTACTACTACAACTGGTCGTTCCGCTACAAGGTGATTGCACTGGTGTTGGCCATCGTCTACAACTACACGATTCACCGTAAAGTCGCCGTGTCCGATTCGCCGCCGGTAGTGCGTAAAATGGCGGCCTTGGTTTCGCTGGCCCTATGGGTCTCTATCGTGTTTTCCGGAATTTTTTACGCGTTCACTTAGAGAAATATGTCATTTCACGATATTTTTCAAGCTGTGCAGGATACCGAGTTCTTTACCGCCATGCGCGAGTCGGCGCTGGTGTATCCCATCGTCTTGTCTTTGCACCTGACCTGCATCGCGATTTTCGGTGGGATGATTCTCATGACTGACCTCCGCTTGCTCGGCTGGGCGTTTCAAAGCGTGCCGGTGTCGGATGTGGTCAAGCAATTCCGCCCATTCAAGACCGTCGGTTTAATCGTGATGGTGTCGTGCGGCATTCTGCTGGGCGGCGCCAAGATCGTCGATTACTACGACAACCCCTATTTTCTGATCAAGATGACGCTGCTGTTGCTGGTGGCCGTGCACGCGTGGGTCTTTCATCGGGATGTCTACGGCAACACACAGGTCATCGATCGCGCTCCGGCGATACCGGCTAAGGCGAAGGCGGCGGCCTACCTGTCGCTATTTCTCTGGCTGGGGATCATGTCCATGGGACGCTGGATTGCCTACTACGAGCGTCCCGAGCCGCACCCGCTCCCCCGGTCACACGCTCTGCCGGTGATACCAGAACTGCATCGCCAGGATTACGCTCGCGCCCAGCGTTAGCGCACCCGTAGTAACGTGCGCGACGGCGACCCACGCAAATGCAGGCGACTGATCCGAGTCGAGCAGCCGCATCAAGAACGCGGCGATCCCCAACGTGATCTGCGCCAGGATGATCGACACCAGCGCAATCGCCGCCGACCGTAGCGGGCCAGGGCGATTGACCCGTTGCAGAAGGATCACGCAGACCAATAGCGTCAACAGTACAACGATCATCGCTCCAGCCATATGCGGAAGCACGCCTGTTGCTTTGTGGCGATAAAGCGCCCCCAGCGAAGTTTGCACCAGCACCAGAGGCGGTATGGCGAGAGCGAAGCGCCGAATCGAGGCAGCTTCCGGAGGATATGAGCCAATTGGAGCGGCCAGCGCCACGGTAACAGCGAAGATCAACTGGGCAACGATCGCATGGATCAGGATCAGTGCCGGCGCTACCAGGCAGGCTTCTACCGCCACCAGCGTTAACGCGGTCCAGGCAAGGCGGGAACGCTGGCGAATGGCGAGCGGGAGTGCCAGGCCGGCGAACAAGACGCCGAGCGCTATGTGAGACAACGCTCCGTGACCCGTGCTGGTGGCTATCGCGCCGGAGACGATCGCCAACAGCGCGCCGCCGGCGGCATAGCGCTTCAGCACGCTCTACACCACCTCGAAGTTCGCCATCATCGCCATGTCTTCATGCTCCAGGTTATGGCAGTGGAAAACATAGCGCCCTCGATAGCCGCTGAATTTCACCAATATGTTGACGGTTTGTCCTGGAAATAGAGAAACGGTGTCTTTCCATCCCGCATCGTAGGGGCCAGGTCTTCCGCTGTGAGAGAGCACCTGGAAATGCACCAGGTGCAGGTGCAGCGGATGACTGAAATCCGATTGCAAGCGCCAAATCTCGGTGGCGTCCAGCTTGGGACGCGCGTCCATACGCCCAGGATCATAGCCTTTCTTATTGATACTCCAGCCCTGCGTTCCTTGATAGCTGAAACGATAGCTGAAATCGAAAACGCGCGTAACCACTGCGTCCGCAGGGTTGGGAGCAGCAATCTCCGCGAGCTTAGTCGGGATGGCCGAGTCATCCTTCTCTGTCCGCGTTACGTGGAATTGCATGATCTGCGCCGCGGTGCCTTCGCCGGCTTGATTGAGAAGCGTGATTTTTGTTCCAGGGGCGTAGTGCGAGAAATCGACAATCAGGTCAAATCGTTCGGCTGGCGACATACGGACGCTGCGGTGGGTCAGCGGAGCGGCCAGCAATCCGCCGTCGCTGCCGATTTGCGCTACGGGTCTGCCGGTGTCCAACGCCAGCTCATACCGCCGTGCGTTCGATGCGTTTAAAACACGCAAACGGTATTTTGTATTGGCCACTTCGAGTTTGGGCCAAGGCGCTCCGTTGACCAGGACCACGTCACCTAGCACTCCGCCCATATATTCATGCGGCACCCCCGGTTGATCCCGCAACGAAGGGTCGAGCGATGGATAGAGGAATGACCCGTCGGCATTGAACGAACGATCGCAGATCAATAGCGCAATTTCCTTGTCGCCCCGCGGGAGCGGCAGCCGCAGCTCTTCCTCGTCGCGCAGAATGTAAAATCCCGCCAGCCCTCGCCAAACCTGCGGCGCGGTGAAATCCATGCGGTGATCGTGATACCAGAGTGTGGCTGCGCGCTGCAGGTTCGGATAGACATATTCGCGCTGTCCGGTGACGACTCTGGCCAACGGATCGTGCATGTGCGATTGCGGAAAGCCGGCCGCGGGCAGCAGAAAATCAGTGGGGTACCCATCGCTTTCCGGTGGCGTGCGCCCGCCGTGCAGATGATTCACAACCGGCACGGGCAGGGCGTTCGCAAGCCGCAGAGATATGCGCCCTCCGCTCCGCGCCTCAATGGTAGGTCCCGGAAACATGCCGTTGAAACCCCAGATCTCCGTGGTTAGGCCGGGCAGAATCTGAGCAGTGGCCGGGCGCGCAGTTAGTTCATATCGATCCCTATCAGAAAGGAACATCGATGGCTTGAGTATCGGAATACGCGGCAGGGAAGCGGAGAATTGCGCAGGCAAGGCAACGCGGCTCCGCAGTAACCGCGGTTCCGGTCTCCGATGAGATGCGCACCCCGGAATCCAAAGTGCTGCGCCGGCCAGTTCAGCCATTTCCCGCCGCGTCCACTTCATGCTTTGGCCTTGTCGCGGAAGACTTCAACCAGTTGCCAGGACACTGCGCCAAAGAGAAACACTCCCAACGGGACGTGTACGGCCAAAAATCTCCCGTACCCGGTGCCGGTTTGCAAGACCTCACCGAGCAAAACAAACAGGCTGGATATTGCCAGTAGGAGTCCGGCGCCTTCCAATCCATGCGCGAGAACGACGCCGATTTGTAGTGCTGCGATACCTAAGATCACCCAGGCGAGCCACTCGTGCAGAACTACGGGGCCTAACGAACCGGACAGAAATAGGCCGGCCAGAACCGCTTGCGTCACGATTCCTAACGCGTGAAGCACAATGACTACGCGGAGAAGCGGCATGGTGTTGGGAAGGGTATGGCCAATGTCTCGGCCACTAAACCCACACCATACCACGCGGCGCACAGTAAGCAGCTTGCCTCGTCCCGCGACAGCGTGGCAAGCCGCATGTGCGGGCAAATAACCCGCCGCAGATTAATAATCTGCGGCCGATTATCAATTATTATCAATCGGCCCCGTGGTCCGGCTAGCACGGGCCTTGTCAAGTAGCGCCTTCCGTCTAACCCGAACGTCAGTGAGGGGATTGGGCGCTCGATCCCGTCACTGACATTCGGGGGCTAGACATGGTGTCAACATGGTTCAGATATGTAGAAACTCCAGCGGCCGATTATCAATGAATTATCATCGGCCCCGACGCGGGTGGCGGACACAACGGGTGTCCCGAGTCCCTGGTCGCTTGGCCTGAATGACTCCACCCCCCCGTGCTATAAAGTTACTTGCCTATGACTGTTCGCTAAAGGGGCGGGTTGCACCTGCCAAGCCAACCCACTGAACTCCGTCGCCGTAAGTGTGTCTGCTTTGGGAGCGAACAGAAGTGTTTCTCTTTTCAATTGGCGCGGACGCCTATGTCCGCGATTTATTCCGGCCGTTTGAAGCCGAAGGAATCGAGCTCGGACGTATTTCGTCCGCCGCTCATGAACAATACCGCATCTATTTAGAATCCGGCGAGTGCGAAGCCGTTCCCGCTGGTCGCCTGCGTTGGGAGGAAGCCTTGCCCGCCGTTGGAGACTGGATCGCCGCCCGCCGGGTCGATCCCAATCTCGTCTGGATGGAAGCCGTGCTGCCGCGCAGAACTCAGTTCTCCCGCCAAGCCGCCGGAGCCGCCATTAGCGAACAAGTCTTGGCCGCGAACATCGACTTGGCGCTGATCGTCTGCGGCCTCGACGGCGATTTCAACTTGCGCCGCCTGGAGCGCTACCTGGTGTTGGCAAAAGAGAGCGGAGCCCAGGCGGTGATCGTCTTGAACAAGCTTGACCTGTGTCAGAACTATTCAGCCAGGATCGCCGCAGTCGAGGAGATCGCGCCCGGTACGCCAGTGCTGGCCATCAGCGCGCAGCAGAGCGTGCAACCACTCGAAACGCTCGTGCGCGGGCGCACGGTCGTGTTACTCGGTTCGTCCGGAGCAGGGAAGTCCACCATCGTCAACGGCCTGATGAGCGACCAAAGCCAATTGACGCAGCCGGTGCGCGCAAGCGACTCGCGTGGCCGGCATACCACCACCAGCCGCATGTTGTTGCCGCTTCCCGAAGGCGGCGCGATTATCGATACTCCGGGCATGCGGGAGCTGCAGCTTTGGGCCACCGAGGGCTCGCTCGATCAGGTCTTTGAGGAAATCGCCAACCTGGCGGAGCGATGTAAATTCGGAGACTGCTCGCATACCAACGAGCCCGGCTGTGCGGTGCGCACGGCCTTAGAAACCGGCGGTCTCGATCCGTCGCGCTGGGAGAGTTACCGCAAATTGCAGCGGGAAGTGCGCCGCCACCAAGATCCAGCCGGGTTGAAGAAGGAGTGGAAAGCCATCCACAAAGCCATGCGCCACCACCCCAAGTACAACCGGAAATGATATGCTCTCCTGCATATGAACCGGCGAGTTTTCCTGCAAGCTTCAGCGGCGTTCAGCATGGCGGCCTGGGCGGACAGCGCCCGCCCGACAGCGATCGTCAAGACCACCAATGGGCCGGTGCGCGGTCTTTCGCAAGCCGGCATTGAAACGTTCCTGGGTTTGCGTTACGCGCAGCCTCCCTTGGGCCCGCTGCGCTTCCGTCCTCCGCAAAAGCTGAACCCATGGACTGAGGTGGTTGACGCCGATGTTCTCGGCGCTCCCTCCATGCAACTGCGTAGCGGCGGATCCGCGGTGGCCTTTCCCGGCGACGTGGGGAAAGCGCTGGGTGAGGTCTTCACCGCGGCCGACGATATCGCGAAACAGAATGAAGACTGCCTGTTTCTAAATGTATGGACGCCGCAACTGGGCGGTTCGCGTAAGCGGCCGGTT
>DATFZA010000361.1:0-8299 GCA_035314765.1 Bryobacteraceae bacterium | reverse complement strand
GTGCCGGGCGGCGAAACTGCGCATGAACATGTTGAGCGCCGTCTTGCTTCCACGATAGATCTCGTAGTGTCCGTTCTCATTGTTCGTGATGCTGCCCTGTCCGGAGGACATAATCCCGATTGTGCCAGTCGGCAGCACGAGATCCTGCATGCTCTCGACGATGCGCATGGGACTCAAGGCGTTGGTCACCATCACACGTATGAATTCGTCGGTCGAAACGTCGGCGATCATTTCTCGAATACCGATACCGGCATTGACGAACAGCATGTCGAACTTTCTCGATGCCAGACGCGCTCGCATCGCGGCAACTTGATCGGGATGGTCGATGTCGACGGTCTCGATTTCGAGCTGGCCCTCGGAAGCCCCCAAAAGATTGGGTAGTTTCGACGTGGTTCTGTCCCGCTCGGTGGCCACGACGTGCCAGCCGCGCTTGAGGTACTCCTCAGCCAAGGCGAAACCGAGGCCGCGGGACGCGCCAAGGAGAAGGAGCTTTTTATCAGACAATAGAGGCGGCATTTTACAATTTCCTTTAGCAAGCAATCAATGAACGGCAGAAAGTCGCGATCGGACAGGGTATATCCGACCCAGATAGTAACCAAGATAGCGGGCGGTCAATCATTGCGGAAGGCGCATCGGCCACACTTTATACTTGCGCCGAACGCCATGCCAGGTTACGCTACGTTCGACGGATGGCTGATACTGACCTGAACCTATTGACCGCGTTCGACGCTCTGCTTGCTGAGGGTAGTGTGGCAGGCGCGGCGCGGCGCTTGGGCCTCAGTGCGTCGGCGATGAGCCGGACGCTCGCGCGACTACGGGCGGCGACGGGAGACCCGTTGCTTGTGCGTGCGGGTCGCGGCATGGCGCCGACTCCACACGCTACCGGCCTGCGCAATCGAGTGCATGAGCTGGCCCAGGATGCTCATGCCGTGCTGCGTCCGGTCGTCGACGGCCTTGACCTCGCCCAGTTGAAACGGAGCTTCACAATCCGCTCCAACGAGGGTTTCGTAGAGGTTTTCGCTGCACAGCTCGTTGCGGCGGTAACCGCGGTAGCACCGAACGTGCTACTTCATTTCGCGCCGAAGCCCGACAAGGACGTGCGAGCGCTGCGAGAGGGGTTGGTAGATCTTGAGATCGGCGTGCTCGGGAAGTCGGGGCCAGAGATACGCTTACAAACCCTATTCCGCGATCACTTTGTTTGTGCAGTTCGGGAGGGCCACCCTTTGCTTGGGAGAGGTAAGATCACGGCCGAGCGATACGCGGCGTGTGGCCACGTCGTCGCTTCACGCCGTGGTCACGGGAGTGGTCCCGTAGACGAAGCATTGGCTGCCCTTGGCCTCACGCGCACGGTGGTGGCTGTGGTGCCCAGCTTCCGAGCAGCTTTATCCGTTGCGAGCGTATCCGATCTAGTGGCGCTGGTGACTAACTCGTTCTTTAACGCGACGCAGGGACATCAGGCCAACTCCGGTCCCGTGGTGGTCAGGAGCTTCCCACTGCCGGTTCGCACCGAGGCGATCACTGTCTCACAAATGTGGCACCCGCGCCTCGACGCCGATCCGGCGCATCGCTGGCTGCGAGGCTTGGTGCTGGCAGCCTGCCGTGAACAGGGGCAATAGAGTCCAGTAGCAGCAGTCGCAATCGACCTCCCGATAACGGCTTCTGGCAGATTTCGAACGACTGTAAGATTCAACATAGTTGGATTAGTCAATGTGGCAGTCGGGGCGACGTGCTTGTTCGTTGCGTGGTTTCTCAGCTCCGGTTTCTCCGACTTAACCCGAGCAATGGTCGCAGACGTCGCTGACGAAACACGCCTGGAGCTCGCGCCTGAACCGTCGGTCCCGTGGAACCATTGCGGCGCGGCGATTCGGCTCTCGATCATCGCGGGGCGTCATCCGGAATGGGCATATTTCGGAAAATCTTCCAGACGCCGCGTGGCTGCCGCTGCCAAACCGTGAGATACCGGTGGGTCGTCCTCTTCCCGCCGGCAAAGCGGACCTCCGACCGGCCCCATTCGTAGACGAAGTCACCTTGTTGAACCGAGCCCAGACTAGCCGCGGTAGCCGACGCCGCGCGACCGGACTTGGCGAGCCGAACCCTCAGGTAGTCCTCAATAGCCGCGCGGCCTTTCAGGCATTCTCCGGCCGCCGTGCAGTCCACGGCGTTCTCCGCATAAGTCGCCGCGATCGGGGCGGACCGGCCATCTTTCATGCCCGCCACCCAAGCCTGGTTTCCAGCGTCGATGTCTTTCCTCGCCGCCGGGTCGATGGCTCCGGTCTGAGCCGCTCCCATCACCGAGAGAAGAGCGCCCAATACGAAAAAGCCCGCCGCCCTGATCGTGCTTTCGCTCATGATTCGGTCCCCCTGGAAACGAGCATGGTACAACTCCAGGGTCTCTGGCAAGGTCGTCGCAGAACGGCCACTCGTGGTAGTCACAAGATAAGCCGATGGGAGCCGTAGTGTCCGCTGTAAGTGGATCGCTATCGGACCTTAGGGACGGGACCTCATCGCAGCGCGACAAGGAGACGCGAGGAACAGAACATAGTAAGTGGCTAGGGTAAGTGGCTAGGGTAAGTGGCTAGGCCGCGCCATCGCGGGTGCGTTAGCGATCCTAGGCCATCAAGTTTCGCATCGCGCTGCATTTTGATGTTGACAAACATACCGACTGGTTGGTATGCTTCATCAATGGGATCTTCCGTTACACGCCGGTCTAGCGAGACCGGATCGCGCCAGAAGCTACTTAACGCTTCGCTTACGCTGATCCGACAGAAAGGCTATACCGCGACCTCAGTTGACGGTCTTTGCGAAGCAGCGGGAGTCACCAAGGGTGCATTCTTTCACCACTTTAAGAGCAAAGACGATTTAGGTGTGGCGTCTGCAAAGTACTGGGGGGAGTCGACCGGCGCCTTTTTTGCCGCAGCTCCGTATCACTCGCATAGCGACCCGCTGGATCGGGTGCTGGGTTACCTCGAATTTCGAAAGACCTTACTCGCCGGGACCCCCTCCGAGATCAGCTGCCTTGCGGGCACGATGGTTCAAGAGGTTTACAATTCGCATCCCGAAATCACGCAAGCCTGCGCGGCCACGATCTTCGACCATGCGGCGAACATTGAGAAGGACATCGCGGCCGCGATGAAGCTCTATCGTATACGCGGCGAGTGGACAGCGCATAGTTTGGCGCTGCACACGCAGGTCGTGCTACAGGGGGCCTTCATTTTGGCCAAAGCGAAGAACGACGTCGAAGTGGCGATCGAGAGCATCGATCACTTGCGGCGCTATATTGAGCAGCTCTTCAAAAACGAAAAGCGAAAAGGCGGAGTTAAGCCATGAGAACAAAACCTACAGGAGAGGGCCAAGTGAAACCTACTACAAAGACGCGCCGGAATGTGTTCGAAGCCGGTGGCATCGCTTTGGCTAGCGCGCTGGGTATGGCAAGCCCGGCAAACGCTCAAGCCGGGGCCGGCGCCTCGACCGAGGAAATTGTTCGACGTTTTTACAAGGCGTGGGAGAAGAAAGACTGGGGTCCGTTCGACGTCATACTGGCCGACAACTTTACTTTTACCAGCGCAAACGACGACGACCACATTAGCAAGAGCGCCTTCAAGTCGAACTGCTGGGAGACTCAGAAGAGTTACATCCATCATTTCGATATCGAACGGCTTTTCGCTCAGGGTAATGAGGCGTTTGTGAAATACCTTTGCCACACCACCAACGGTAAGACATTCCGGAATACGGAATATGTCCGAACTAGCGGAGAACAGATCGAAGCTATCGAGTGTTACTTCGGTGGAAAATCCACTTTCCCGTCGGCTGTGAGCACGGGAAAATCTTAAGGAATTCCGCTCAATCGAATTGCGGCAGCAACGGGCCGGGACAGGTGTGTCTGCTAGAGCGCAGCGCTTGTTGTTGTGAGTTAGCTCAGTCTGTAGTTTACTTTAGTTCATCAGGAAATACCTGACGACCAACTCTCGAGGAGTCACATGAAACCAGAGAATTCGCTTCGTAAATGGCAAGTATTCGCGGTTGCCTTGTCGGCATTCGCGCTCATTTTTCCGGTTTCAAGCTATGGCCAGGCGACCGACAGTATCATCGTCGGCGTCGTGACCGATAGCACAGGATCGGGAATCCCCGGCGCCAGCGTGGTGGCCGCTAACAAACAAACCGGCGTGAAATACCAAACGGTAACCGTCGGCGCGGGCGAATACCGTATTAACAATGTCCCCATTGGCGCTTACGATGTCAGGGCGAGCGCCGCTGGCTTCGCCAATGCCACTGCCGCAAATGCGGTATTGGAGTTGAATCGAACTACGACAGTGAATTTAACCCTGTCGGTCGGCGCAGTCAGCACTTCGGTAGAAGTGACGGCGGCCGGCGCGACGCTCGACACTTCGACGGCGCAGTTGCAAACGAATTTCGATTCTCACCAAGCGGTGAACCTCCCGACCGCCGGTTTTTCCAAAGTGGTGGGCGGGGCGGGCATTTACAACCTCAGCTTGACCGGCGCCGGCGTCACATCTTCAGGCGGCGTAGGCCAAGGGTTCGGACCCAGCGTTGGCGGTCAGCGCGCGGACGCCAACAGCTTTAATATCGATGGTGTCGCCAACGACGACCACTACAATCCGGCTCCGCAGATCGCGACTTCGAACGAAGCCGTGGCGGAGTTCACGCTGCTGCAAAATCAGTTCAGCGCCGAGTTCGGCGGCGCAGGCGGCGGTATTTTCAACGTCATCGTCAAGAGCGGCACCAACGCGCTGCATGGTTCGCTGTATGAATACAACCAGAACCGCAACTTCAACGCCGTGGACGCCGTTGAAACGCATCAGGGAATCTACAGCAATCCGCGGTATGACAACAATCGCCTGGGCGCGACCGTAGGCGGCCCGATCATCAAAGACAGATTGTTCTATTTCGGCAACTATGAGTACAACCCGCTGGGTCAGGCTTCGCAGCCGGGTGGCATCACCTGCGCTCCAACCCAATCGGGCATCAACACCCTGAACGGCCTCAGCGGTCTCAGCAAGAACAACCTCAGCACGTTTCAAAAATATGTGCCGGTCGCGGCGGCGCCGGATGCCGCCGACTGCGCAACAACAACCGTGCTCGGCCAGACCATTCCGCTCGGCGCGTTGTCGTTCGCTTCGCCGGACTACTTCAATACTTACAACGCCGTGGTCGCCATCGACTACAACCTGAGCGCCGCCGATCAGATTCGCGGCCGCTACTTCTACTCCAACACAACGGGGATCGACGCAAACGCGAACCTTCCCGCGTTCTTTGTGAGTGCTCCCGCGATCAGCCATGCTGGCTCGATCTCCTGGTTCCACAACATCTCGCCGACGATGGAAAACGAGCTGCGCATCTCGTATGACCGCTTCAACGCCAGCACGCCGGTTCCGAATATCACTTTCCCCGGCTTTAGCTACTTCCCGAACATTGCGTTCGACGACTTGGGCCTGCAACTCGGTCCCGATACCAGCACGCCGTCCGGCAACATCGAGAACAAGTTTCAGATTCAAGAGAACCTCACGAAAACCCTGGGCCGCCATACCATCAAAGCCGGCTACAACCTGGTTGACGTCATTTTGACTGGATACTTCGTCCAGCGCAGCCGTGGCGACTACGATTACACGGATCTGGAAGAGTACCTGCTCGATCACTATCCGACCGGCGGTAACCTCAGCGGTGTTTCCGGCGAGCGCAGCGTGGGCTCCAGCGCGGTGCCGTTCGGCTTCCTCGAGCATGCCGCTTACGTGCAGGACGATTTCCGGGTTCGTCCAAATCTGACCTTGAACTTAGGTCTCCGCTACGAGTACGTGACCATTCCGGTCGGTTCGCGCTACCAGGCAGCGAGCGCCATTGCCAGCGTCCCTGGCGTGATCACATTTGCCGAGCCGAAGCCCAGCAAGACGGATTTTTCGCCGCGAATCGGCTTCAACTACTCGCCCGGCACGAGCGGTCAGTGGTCCATCCGAGGCGGTTTTGCCCGGTCGTTCTACAACACTTATATCAACCTGAACCAGAACGCTTCGCCGCCGTACTTCGCCACCACCGTGGACTGCCCGGCCTCGCCCTCTTGCACCACAACCAACTTCCTGGCTAATGGCGGGTTGCAGCCGACCGGGATCGGTCTCCCGGCTACGCAAGCGGCCGCAGCGGCTGCCGTTGCTTCGTACACCTTCAACGGTACTCGTCCGTATGCTTTGACCGGTACCCTCGGTGTGCAGCGTGCGTTCGGCAAGGACTACACGTTTGAAGCGCGTTACGTGTACACGAAGGGCGTACACCTCTATAACCAGACTCGGTTGAATAAGACTAGTCCGATCACGGCGACAGTCAACATTCCGACGTATCTCTCTGTACCGTCGGCCGCGACACTCGCGTCGCTGCCTTACGCATTGGGCTACTTGAAGTCGCTACCCAACAACGATCTGGCGCAGTACGGCTTCGTCAACAACATCACCGGCTACCATCCTTGGGGCAACTCCCGCTATAACGGGTTGCAGCTGCAGTTGAACAAGCGTTACTCGGCCAATTTCTCGCTCATCGGCGCTTACACCTGGAGCCACGCCCAGGATGACTCAACCGCGACCAACTTCTCGACGATTCTGTCGCCTCGCCGCGCACAGGATTTCCAGAATCTGGCTGCTGAGTGGGCTTCGTCGGCGCTCGACCGCCGTCATCGGCTTACTCTGACGCCGGTGTACGACTTCCGCCCTTTCCAGAACGGCAACTGGCTCCTCAAGAACATTGTTGGCAACTGGAACATCTCCGGCACCTACACCTTTCAATCGCCTGAGTACGCAACCGTGCAGAGCGGCGTCGACGCCAACCTGAACGGTGACTCAGCCGGCGATCGCGCCATCATCAACCCGAATGGCGCGGCCAACGTTGGCAGCGGCGTGGTGGCTTACAATGCCGCCGGCCAGCAAGTCGCCCTGGGCAGCGCCAGCATCGTCGCGTACGTTGCTATCAACCCAAATGCCAGATACATCCAGGCTCAATCGGGCGCGTATGCCAACGGCGGCCGCAACACGTTCCCGCTGGATTCGATCAACAACATCGATGCCTCGTTGAGCAAGAAGTTCAACTTCACCGAGCGCTATCAGCTAGAGTTCGGTATGCAGGCGTTTAACGTGCTGAACCACTCCCAGTTCATCGGCGGGTACCTTTCGGACGTCAATGCGTTCGCGACCAACGCCATCAACCGTACATTCCTGGTTCCCGGCAGCCCGGTGTTCGGCGCTTATCCATCTTACTTCCCGAGCAATTCACGTCAGCTTCAACTGGTTGCCCGGTTCCATTTCTAAAATCAGGTTGGTCAACACTCGCTTCGGTCAAGGCGCTCCTTCGGGAGCGCCTTTTCCGTTCGGCCAGGTACAACGTGTTCGAACGCCACTACATCGGCAGCCAGACTCCGCGCAGGGTCGATGGCCTGGTTCTTCGATCCCATGAAGACAGAACTCGAAGTAAACGACGTCTCCTCGAATGCTGACATCCTGAAAATCCCCGCAGACAGTTCTGGTGCGGTCATCCTCTGCGAATGCGGCTGGGTTCGATCGATGAGAGCGCTTGCTTGTGCACTTTGACCGCCGCTACCAGCGGGTCCGGAAACGGGGATCTGGGAAGTGTCGGCTTCGTCCGGATCGTCGGCAAACTGGACAGAGGTAGGAAGGGCCTGTCCACGAAAGCTTGTCTACGAGTTGCGCGTATTCCGACCGGGAATGCGCGCCTGAACCGTCGGCCCGGTGTTAACCATTGCGGCGCGGCGATGCGGCTCTCAGGTCATCGCGGGGCGTCATCCGGAATGGGCATATTTCGGAAAATCTTCCAGACGCCGCCAAGCTGCCGCTGCCAAACAGTGAGATACCGGTGGGTGATCCTCTTCCCGCCGGCAAAGCGGACCTCCGACCGGCCCCATTCATAGACGAAGTCACCTTGTTGAACCGAGCCCAGACTAGTCGCGGTAGCCGACGCCGCGCGACCGAACTTGGCGATCCGAACCCTCATGTAGTCCTCAATAGCCGGGGGCCCTTCACGCATTCTCCGGCCGCCGTGCAGTCCACTGCGTTCTCCGCGTAAGTCGCCGCGATCGGGGCGGACCGGCCATCTTTCATGACCGCCACCCAAGCCTGGTTTCCGGCGTCGATGTCTTTCCTCGCCGCTGGGTCGATGGCTCCTGTCTGAGCCGCTCCCATCACCGAGAGAAGAGCGCCCAATACGAAAAAGCCGGCCGCCTTGATCCCACTTTCGCTCATGATTCGGTCCCCCCTGGAAACGAGCATTGTACAAGTCAAGCGTCTCT
>DATFZA010000360.1:0-7853 GCA_035314765.1 Bryobacteraceae bacterium | reverse complement strand
CAAGCAGTTCTCCCCGCGGTATTGCCATCGCCGACTTCAACGGCGACGGATTACCCGACCTAGCCGTAGCCAACGGCGACAAGACCGCCAGCCTTCTCCTCAACAACGGGAACGGTACATTCGCGGCACAAACCACGATCTACACTGGTGGCGGATCAAGCGAAATCGAGGATATTGCCGCCAACGACCTGGATGGCGACGGCAAAATGGACCTTTGCATCGTCGATCAATTCGGCGGCCAGGCCGTGGTTCTTTTTGGCAACGGCGATGGCACCTTCGCCGCGCCGGTGGTTGCCATCAACGGCGCGCCTCAGCCTTTTCGCGTGGTAGGCGGCCAGTTCACCAACGGCTTCGGGAATTTCGCCGTGTCGGACGTGTCGGCTAACACCATTACCTTTATTGCTTCCGCGGGTGGCCACACGACCGCGACTCCGTTAACGCTTAACTCCAGCACGGCAGGCCCTGGGCCGATGGTGGCGGCGGACTTCAACGAAGACGGATACACCGACTTGGTTGTCCTCACGCCAACCACGCTGCAATTTTTCCCAGGGTCTGTCACCGGGCCGTCGGGGCCCGGCATCACGGTTTCCCTCGGCGCCATTAATAACGGACTCGATATCGCCTACGGCGATTTCAATGGCGACGGCAACCTGGACGTCGTGGTCATCGGGAACGCCGCCACGGGCCAAGTGCAAGTCTTTACCGGCGACGGCGCGGGCAACTTCACCGCGGGAGCTGCATTCACCGTGCCGCCAAATCCGAACGGTGTCACGGCGGGAGATTTCAACGGTGACGGCCGCGACGATTTCGCCGGCGGCGAACTCGGCGCCGCTCCCATCGATCTTTTTCTCGCTTATGGCCCGCCCGCTTCCATCAACCCCATCTCCGGCAACAACCAGCAGGCCCAGGTCGCCACTGCGTTTAGCGTTCCGCTGCAAGCGGTTTTCAAGGACAGCTCCGGCAACCCAGTGCCCGGAATCTCCGCTACTTTCACGGCGCCCTCGTCCGGGCCTAGCGGGACGTTCTCCGGCAGTGCTTCTTCCACGGTCGCTACTAATGCGCAAGGTATCGCCGCCGCCCCAAGCTTCACGGCCAATAACACCGCCGGTTCCTACTCGCTTAGCGTCGGCTTCACCAACCCCCCGCCGGGTTTTACCACCTTCGGCGTTTTCTCGTTGATCAACAATCCCGGCCCGGTCACCTCACTAGCCATCATTAGCGGCAGTCCGCAAATCACCAACATAAACACCGCTTTCAGTCTGCCGCTGAGCGTCGTTGCCCTTGACGCCTTCGGCAATCCTGTTCCTGGAACCGTCGTTACATTCGCTTCTCCGCCAACCGGCGCGGGCGGTACTTTTCCCGGAGGCGTCACCACTGCTATCGTTACGGCCAACGCCAGCGGAATCGCGACCGCACCTGTGTTCACAGCCAATGGCATCGCCGGGCCTTTTCTCGTCAATGCGAGCGCGATGGGCGCCGCTCCCGCCGTTTTCGCGCTCGGCAACACCGGGGGCTTGGTGACCAGCACGCCTCCGAATGCCGCTTTTGCCCTAACTCAGCCAACCACAACCGTGCCCGCTGCTCAAACCCTGTCGCTCACCGGCCCCGGCGCGGTGATGTTCACGGTGACCGCCAATACTACTTCCGGAGGCAACTGGCTTAGCGCAAGTCCGGGCGGCGGAACCACTCCGTCTAATGTCACCGTCTCCGTTCTTCCGGCCGCTCTGCAGTTAGCGCCCGGAGCGTACAACGGCAGCATCACACTGCAGAGCGCGACCAATCAGACAGTCGTGCCGGTCACTCTAACGGTTCTGGCGCCATTCGATCCGCTGCCCAGCGGCGGTTTGTCGTTCGCCTTCACGGGAAATTCGACGCAACCCGTAGCCCAGACTTTTGCCCTCAGCAGCTCCAACCGCCCGCTTCCTTTTTCCATCGGCGTTCCCGGGAACCCGCCTTGGCTGACCGTGACACCAGTCGGCGGCACTACTCCCGCCACCGTCACTGTGTCGGTTAACCCGGCGAACATCACGCCCGGTTCGTACAAGGTACCGCTCAGTATCAGCTCGCCCTTCGCCTCCAATGGACCGTTGACGCTGCCGGTTAGCGTGCAGGTCCAGGCTGTCACCACCGCATCGCCCAGCAGTCTGTCTTTCGCCGCTTCCGTCGGTCAGAATCCCTCGGCTCCGCAGTCGGTTTCAATCGGCGGGGCTTCCGGCATTCCGTTTACAGCCCAGGCCTCCGATTCCTGGATCGTCGTCAGTCCCACGTCCGGGACCACGCCAGCGAGTCTGTCCGTCTCGGTCAATCCGGCTGGTCTCTCAGCCGGTCCGTATAGCGGTTCGATCTCCGTATCCGCCGTTGGAGCCAACAGCCTGTCGATTCCTGTCTCGGCGACGATCCAGCCCGCGCTCGAAGTGGTCGCTGGGTCGGGCAACGGCGCGATCTTTTTGATGCCCACGGCGACGCCGGGAATGTTTGCCGCCGATACCACCATTGTCACCAACACTGCGGGTTCCGCCTTCACCGCTAGCGCCAGCGGCCAAGGCTTGATTATTTCGCCGACATCCGGGACTTTGCCCACCGTGCTCCACACCTCGGTCGACGCGAGCAAGTTTGCCCCCGGCGCCTATCAGGGCTCAATCACGCTGAACATTCCGGACGCGAATCCGTCCTCGCGAACACTGGCCGTTAGCTACACCGTGAATGCTCCACAGCCCGCCCAGGTGATGACGCAAGCTCCTGGGTTGACTTTCAGTGTCACTGCTGCGGCTCCGCAAGCCTCTCGCGAAGCACTGGTCGGCAACCTGGGTTCAGGCACCATCAACTTTACAGCCAGCGCAAATCAGCCCTGGATTCAAGTCTCGCCCACGACCGGCGCGACAACTTCATTAGGCGGCGCGCCGATCACGATCGATTTGGACCTCTCCGGCTTTGCTCCGGGAACGTACCACGGAGCAGTCACCGTGGCCAGCGCCTCCAACTCGGTCACGATGCCGGTGAATGTCTCCGTCTCGGCGCTCTCCACCGGGATCGCGCTTTCGCAGACAGGATTGACGTTTAATGCCGTGGCCGGCGCATCGGCTCCGCCGCCGCAGTCGTTCACGGTTCTCAATACAGGCGTTGTTCCCTTCGGTTTCCAGGTCAACACAGTGACGACCTCGGGAGGTTCCAACTGGCTTTCCGCGACGCCGGCATCGGGCAGCACGGACACGGCCCCTGGAGTGCAGGTCTCAGTGAACACCACCGGCTTGGCGGCAGGAACGTATTACGGCCAAGTGCAAGTCTTGTCCGCGGCTAATCCGGAGCAAAGCGTCACCGTGGTGCTCACTGTGGCGGCTGCGGGCGCGCAGATTCGCCCCTCCATTGCGCCCACCGGCCTCATCTTTACCGCGGTTGCCAACGCCTCCAATCCGCAGGCGCAAACGATCGCCATCCAAAACCCCACGGCTGGCGTGATCCAGTTTGTTTCCACGCCAATTTACGGCGGCGGTGTCAACTGGTTCGGCTACAGCCCTCCCTCGGGACAGATCGCTCCCGGTCAAACCCAGATCATCACAGTCGCGCCGACGCCCGTGTCCATCACTAGGGCGCTGGCTGCCGGAGTCTATAGCGCTCAACTGAATCTGGGCTTCATCGGTTACGATTCCATTCAACCGATCGATTTGCTTTTGGTAGTCACGCCGCCAGCGGCAACGCCCGCGGCCCGGGAGCAGACGAAGGCGCAACCGAAGCCGCGCGCTTCAACTCCAGCCTGCTCGCCTACAAAACTGCTACCGGTCTTTACCATGCTGGGGTCTAATTTCAGCGTGCCCGCGGGCTTTCCGGCGGCCATCGAAGTTCGCGTCGTGGACGATTGCGCCAATTCCATCACGGCCGGATCGGTGGTCACGACGTTCTCGAATGGCGACCCGGCGCTTTCTCTGAAATCGCTTGGCGGCGGCAGTTGGGCCGCAACGTGGGTGCCGCGCAACCCAACCGCGGACGCGGTCATCACCGGGACCGCCACGATGAGTGTCAGCAGCACGTTGAAACTGACTGGCAAAGTTCAGATCATGGGGAACGCTCAAAGCAACGTGCAAACGCCCATCGTCGCTTCCGGGGGCGTGGTCAACGCCGCCAGCTTCGCCCCGAATGCGCCCATTCCTCCAGGAGCGCTGATCACCATTTTCGGATCGAATTTGGCGAACCAGCAGTCGTCGGCCACCGTGCTTCCTTTGCCCGTGGAACTCGGCACGACGTCGGTGACCATCGACGGCGCCAACGTGCCGTTGCTTTATGCCGGCGCCGGCCAGGTGAACGGTGTCGTGCCCTTCGCCTTGCAGCAGAACGTCACGCACCTCCTGGTAGTCACCAGAGACAATGCCATCTCCGTTCCGGAACCCGTCACCATCTCGAGCGCTGAGCCGGCCGTCTTCACCGCCGATGGATCCGGCACCGGGCAAGGAGTGGTGCTCGGCTTCCTAAACGGAGGCGCGCAAGTTCTGGCCGACAGTGCCAACCCGGTGAGCGCCGGCGGCTACATAGTGATGTATGCGACCGGCCTCGGCGCAGTGACGCCGGCCGTCCCCGATGGCATCGCGGGGCCGTCCTTTCCGCTTTCCACGGTGACCGATCCGATTTCGCTAACCATCGGCGGAGTGAACGCGACCATCACTTATGCGGGACTGGCGCCCGGCTTTGCCAGTCTGTACCAGGTGAATGCAATCGTGCCGGTGGTCGCGCCAGGCAACAGCGTGCCGCTCGTGATCACGGTCGACGGACAGAGCAGTCCGCCCGTGACAATCGCCGTGAAGTAAGCTTGTGCAGCTAGTTTCCCGTAGCAGGCGGTGGTCCGTTTGGACCCGAACCACCGTGCTCAATCCACGCTCCATAGAGAGCGAACCACACTTCCTTTTCTTCACCTGACGGTTCGAACGATTTATGCCAGCTCTCCGATCAAATAGCGGTCATCCATCGGAATCGGATGCGGAGAGATCCGCTTGGCCGCGCGCCGCCCATCCCACCGTGTTATAGATCTTGCAGGAGAAGAACTCCTTCAGCTTCCGGAGGTCTTTCTCCCTCAGCGCAAGGAACCCTTGTCGAATGGTACTGAAATACAGAAGACAGTCAAGATAGACGGTGAAATGAGCGGTCTCTTTCGCCTGCTCCATCATGCGCAGGTTTACGATCTGGCGCAGCCGTATTTTGCCGGGATGCCGCATTTCCCGGCGCATCCGCCGTTCCTGTTTGGCTTGACGAAGAAGCATGGCGACCTGGTTGGGCCCGGGGATGTGAGTTCGTCGGCCGATTCGATCGCGTTGGGCGGCCATGTGGGCACGCACATCGACGCGTTGTCGCACTTTTCCCGCGCTGGAAAAATGCATGGCGGCGTTGAGGTGGAAGCGATCCAGAGTTATGCGGATGGCATCCATGAGTTGGATATTGCGTCGGTACCGCCAATTCTGCGGCGCGGAGTTTTGCTCGACATTGCCGGGGCCTTTGCTGGTGCGGATGTGTTAGCGGTAAACTTCGCCATCACGCCGGAGCACCTGGAGACTGCCTGCGTCAGACAAAAGGTGGAAGTGCTTCCGGGCGACGTGGTGTTGCTGCGGACTGGCTGGGCTCAGTTCTGGCACGATCCGCGGCGGTACATCACCGGCGGGAGCGGCTCGCAGGCTGCCTGTCCCGGGCCGGAGTTGGCGGCGGCGCGCTGGTTGAGTTCACGTGGGATCTATGCAACGGGGTCCGACACCATTGCTTTTGAGCGCGTTCCCGATCCCGCCATGCCCGTACACGTGCATCTGCTGGTGGAAAGCGGAATTTACATCATGGAAGCGCTGAATCTGGAAGAACTGGCGCGTGAGCGCTGTTATGAATTTCTGTTTATCGCCGCGCCGTTGAAGATTCAAGGTGGCACGGGGTCGCCGATCCGGCCGATCGCGGTAGTGACATAACCCCGCGAAAACCCGGGGACGGACGGAACGTTCCCGGGTTTTCGACCTGTTGGCCTCAGGTTTAACAACCACCGGTTAACAACCCGCGGCAGGTTATTCGACGGCACTGACACTCCCAGCTTCTGGCTCGTCTACGCCTAGCGGGAGAAGATATCGTCCAGCAAATGGCAGCTTAACCCGAGCAAGTCCCGGTCGGAGGTGACGGGGTAGGTCGATCGGGCGATGGAGGTCAAGCGCCGGGAAATGGCTTCGGTCATGGCGTCCTTCCGGCTGGAGGGCGGCCATTCGCGGATCACCTCCAAGCGGTACCGGAGAAACCGGATGTCCCATTCAGCCAGCAATTCAGGACTAGAGCAGTACATTAGATAGTCTTATCGGCACGTACCGTTAATACAGGAATCAAATTTTTCCATCGGTTTGCCGATACGTTTCAGCAAGGCGGCAGAAATCGCCAGTCTTGGAGAAAACTACATGCTCGCAGTGGAAGTAGAACCGAAGATCGAGAAGACGCCGCCGGCGCCCAGGCCGTGGGCCTTGGAGAAGCTGCCGCCATTTCCCGCGGTGGCAACCCGGCTAATCCAGGTCTTGGCGAACGAGGACGCAAATATTTCGGAGGTGGGCAAGATCATCGCCGCCGAACCGGTGTTCGCCACGCGAGTCCTGCAGATGGCGAATTCCCCTTTGTTCGCGCTGCAGCGGCAGATAAAGACGATCGCGGCCGCCATCGTGCTGTTGGGGCTGGAACGCATAAAAGTAATCACAATGGTGCGGGCGGTGGGGGATTTTGTAGGACCTGTTCTCAAAATTGAACCGCTGCGCAGGTGTTGGCAGCATAGTTTAGCCGGAGCGATGCTGGCGGAGAAGCTGGCGCGGGCCTGCCAAACCGACCCGGACGTCGCTTATCTCGCGGCTTTGCTGCGGGATATTGGCCGCCTGGCCTTGCTGGTGAAATTTCCCGGGCCGTACGGGAACTTACTGGCTGTTTCCGCTGAAAATTCGTTCGATCTGATGACGACCGAGCGCGATCTGTTCGATGTCGATCATTGCCAGGCAGGAGCGTGGCTGGTGGCAGACATGCATTTTCCGGCGGAATTGTGCAGAGTGGTGGCCCGTCATCATGAGACGCCATCCGGCCCCTTCGATCTCGTCCAACTGGTCCGGGTCGCGGACATGATGTCGGATGCTCTGGGGTTCGGGGTACTGCCTGCCTCTCTGGGTGGGGGCACGCCAAGCGTTCCCGGTCCGGCTTGGGGCGAAGCTCTGTCGCAACTGCCGGACGTTTCCCGCGCGCGCTTCCAGCACAAACCGGAACAGTTAACAGCGGAGTTGACCACGAAGATTCAAAGTTGGAAATAAGAATGGGCCATTATCCCGTTACGGCGCGTATGTGACGTAGATTATGAACGGCGTGACAAGTCGGGCACCTAGTGCGTCGGTACCCTTCGCAGCGAAGGAATCAAGTTGGAGGAATCGGCGGTTCTAAGCTTGGCAGCGAATCTTGTACAGCGGGCGGCATCGGAAGATCTGCGATCCCAAAACACGCCAGGCCGACCTTCTTTGCGTGCTTCGCGATCTCTGGGTCAGTCGAGTAGATGGCCTCCGCACCCTCGACTTTGGCGATGGCCACGATCTGTCGATCAAATTTGATTTTGGACCAGGTTGCGGCGACCACTGGAACTTTCTTGTCCCCCTCGCGAATAGCGTTCTTGGTCATTTCAGCGGCTTCAATAGCGGCGCGTTCATCAAACGGAGCGACCACGAAGCTGGTAGTTGCGTGAATTTTCTCAAGGATCGAAACGTCAGCCTTAGCAAGAAACTCGCTAAGAGCCGGAGTTGGAATTATGATTTTGCTCCGCGATCTTGATAGTTCAGCGAGAAGCAAATCTATTCGCTCCGCGAGACGCGGCGTCCCCTGTTTCG
>DATFZA010000359.1:0-8778 GCA_035314765.1 Bryobacteraceae bacterium | reverse complement strand
CGGCGACATTACTGGGCATTTCTGTTGCGCGGCCCAACACGGTGAAGCAACTGCAGCAATACCTCGCGCAGGCGTCTTACGGCCAAGGACAAGTAGTGGCGTCTCCGTTCCAGATGGCCCGCGTGGCCGCGACGATCGCGCAAGGCGGTCAGGCGCCGCAGGGCCGCTGGCTGATTGACGAAACCAATCCGCGCGTGCGTGAGCCGGAAACCATTTTGCCAGCTGACCTGGCGGAGGAGATCGGCCGCTACATGCGCGCAGTGGTCACATCGGGCACCGGCCGCGCGCTGAACGCGTCAACCATTCCTATTGCCGGCAAGACCGGTACGGCCGAACTGGCGCATGCTTCTTCTCACGCCTGGTTCATCGGCTACGCGCCGTATGGCGCCAAGAACGGAAAGCAGATCGCCTTCGCGGTTCTGGTGGAAAATGGCCAATATGGCGGGACGGCGGCGGCGCCCATTGCGGGCGACATCGTCGCGGCCGCTCATGAGTTGGGAATTCTATGAGATCGCTGCAAGATTTGGACCGCTGGATTGCCGAGAAGGTCAAGCGGCATCTCGCGGGCGCGGCGCCGCAGCGGAGGGAACTGCTGGAGGTTCGCCGCGATTTGTTAGAAGACGTGCGCGTGCATATCGAACCCAAAGGCGCCGGCAAGGTTTTGTTTCCCTACAACTCTCTGGTTGCTCGCATTGTGGTGCTTGATGATGCCGAAGCCGAGCGCTTGCGCGCTGCCGCTGAAGCGCTGGAGGCGGATGTTAGAGAACTGCTGGCCGAAGCGGGCTGTCCCGTGCCTGCGCTGACATTGGAAATGGACGTCAAGGTAGCGGAGGAAGCTTCGTTCGCCGTCGAGTACGTGCGCCGCGCAGCCGCGCCGGCTACGGTGTTCACGCGTCCCGCGGCGAAACTGGTGGTCCTCGCCGGCGAAGCCGACGCGGCCGAAATCGAGATCGCCGCCAATCGCGTCAATCTCGGACGGATGAAGGAAGTCTCCAGCGAACGCGACGGCCTGCGCCGGCGCAACGATCTCGCCTTCGCCGAATCGGAGACTACGGTCTCCCGCGAGCATGCGTACTTGATTTACGACGCGGGGTCGGGAAAATTCCGGCTGTGCGATTACCAGAGCACGCGCGGGACGGCCGTATTTCGCGATGGCCGCCGCATTGATGTGCCGCGGGCATCGCCGCGCGGAGTACCTCTGCAATCGGGGGATGAGATTCATTTGGGCGCGGCAAGAGTGCGGTTCGTGCTCGCAGGCTAACGCTGCCAGCGTCTCGCATGGGAACTTGATCCGTTGGAACCACGCAGCAGAGCGTTTCGGTCAGTTGAGCTTTTCCCAATCGTCGAGATCGATGTGGGCCTGGCTCAGGATGCTCTGGAGCGTTCCAACCGGGATCTCGTGCTTTTTCGGCACAATGACGGTGTCGACTATCCGCCCTGCTTTACGCACGAATTTGATATGGCTGCCTCTTTTGGCTGGCTTCGACGAAACCGTCCGCTTCGAGTCTGCGCTTGACCTCGCGGAAAGGCAGCGGCCTAAGCCGCCCCAACCTCAACCTCAATCGTACGCACCTTGGGGGGCCGCGAGGCTTGGGGCGCCTCGAAGTGAAGCTCAAGCGCCTCCTTCAAGTTGGCGAGTGCCTCGTCCTCAGTCTCCCCTTGGCTGGCCACATCGACTTCGAGACATCGGGACACGTACCAGTTCCCTTCACGCCAGACAGCAGCGGCAAATGGTCGCTTCATAAGCATATTGTTTCACAGAATCATTGCTGTTTTGCCTTGATTCCTGGTTTCGCTGCAACATCGCGGCTCGTGCAGCATGACGCTTCAATCTGGTCCGTTCTCCGTTCATGCGAACATGATTGGCATGGCGAAACACAGAAGGGAGACCAATCGCCGGCGCGAAACAGGTCACAGGTTGCTTTTCTATATTTCGCAGGGAACATCCTCCAAATATCCAGACTGGCGAAATGCAACGATTAATTTCCTGTGGGACCTCTATGAGATTCGTGACAAGAACCCGGCCATCTCCGTCGTGGTTCACAAAGTCGATGGGATCACAATCTATCACGATGCCACTCCCATTGCTTTTTTTCACCTACGCCAGCGGCATTTCCTCGTGCATGCGGCTCACGGATGGTTACTGTGGTCGAGGGACCGACGACCGTTTTCAAATATACACAAGGGCCGCTGGCCCTTGACGTGGAAGTGTAATCAAGAGTCGGAACTTAAGTCGTTTTTGCGAATCGTCCGCGCGCTACCCGTCGTGAAGCCCAAAATGGAAACCTCCGAGGGCGGCCGCTACATTCCACGGGAGGTAAGGGAATTTGTCTTGGAGAGAGATGCGAACCGATGCCGAGCGTTGGTCGACGGTATCCGTTGTCGTGCGACCACCGACCTGCATTTTGATCATCGACTACCGTACATTCGCGGCGGCGACAGTGTCGACCCCAAAAACATACAAATCCTCTGCCGCCTGCACAACTTGCAGAAGGGTTCCTCACTACGATTTTGACGGCGAAGATAGGCGTAAGCCCGGCGCCGGTCGCGCGGAGTTCCTGCTAACGGACTAACACCGCCAGGGTCTCACGTGCGCACTTTTCCCAAGTGAAGTCCGCCGCCCGGGCGCGGGCCGCCTCTACCCGGCTCGAATCCTCCACGACCTGGCGCAACGCGCCGCTCATGGACACATTGTCATTGGGATCGAAGTAGATCACGGTGTCTCCGGCAATTTCCCGCAGCGGCGGAATATCCGAGCAGGCCACCGGAATTCCGGCGGCCATCGCTTCTAATACCGGAATGCCAAAGCCCTCGAAGCTCGATGGATACACGAACGCGCGCGCGCCCCGGAACAATTCGTATAATTCCTGCCGCGGGATCCATCCGGTGATGCGGACATGATCTCCCGCCAGTTGCTCAATCTGTTTGGCCGCGAAGCCCCTCATACCGGCGATCACCAGATGCGGCAGCTTGGGCGTACTCGAGTACACGCGCAGCAGGCGCTCCAGATTCTTGTGCGGATGCAGAGTGGAGACGCACAGAATGTAGTCTTTGGGAGCGCGCGCATCGGCGATTGTTCGAAACATCGGGTCCACGCCGTGATGGACGACCACGGCATCTGCGTCATTATAGCGGCGCAAATCCCGCCGGGTTGCTTCGGAAACCGCTATCAGGTTTCTAGACCGCTTTACCGCGAGCCATAGAAAGAAATTCCAGAACGGCAGGTCAAACCAGCGAAAGTACTGTGGAAACCGCTTGTACTGCAGATCATGAAATACGGTCACAGACGGACATGGACAGCATGCCGGCGCCGTGAATCCGGGATTGAACAGCACATCCAAATGCCGCGCAGCCAAAGGGAGTCCCGTCTGCTCCCACAACAATCGCCACAGCCGAATGGCCGCCCGCACTGGCTGAGGCTTCCAGTGAAAGTTCGACTGATCCGGAACAAGATCGCGGCCGGTTTCACGATTTGTGAAGATCCAATACTCGTTGGTTGAATCGATTTTGGCCAGTGCGGAGAGTAGGCTCCGCAAATAGATCTCCGTCCCGCCCACGCCGCCGGGAATCAGGTAGAGGGCGTTGACGCCGATGCGCGCCATCTCTTCTGAACCCTTTCAGCGGCCAAGACGCCGCAGGCCTTCAATCGCCATCTGGTTGTGGGGATCGATCGTTAATGCGTGATGATATTCCTCGGCGGCGCGGGTGGCGTTTCCGAGCTTTTCGAAGATACCCCCGCGATATGCGTAGATCATTTCAAAATTTGGATCGTAGCGAGCGCCTTTGTCCAACTCATCCAAAGCTTCCGGGTATTGGCCGGCCTTGGCAAACTCCATGCCAATCTGCGAGAACACGTGAGCGGAGGGCTCAATGGACGCGGCTTGATTCAGTTTTTCTACCGCCGCATTGACGTTTCCAGCGCAGTCGTAGGCCAGCGCCCAGTCTATCAGCAGATCGTAAGACGGCTGTTGCAAATGAGAAGTGCGCTCAAACTCGGCGACGGCATCCGGGCACCGGCCAGCCTGGTAGTCCGCGTATGCTAATTGAAACCTGGGACGCGCCTTTTGGGGCGATTTGGCCACGGAATCGCTCCACATCTCGATGGGATTGCTCCAGAGCAGGTTGCGTTGATAGGTCAGCACCGCCTCAATCAGAAGCACCGCTGACAGCGCCACAGCGAGAGTGACCGGCTTGGTTTTCCATAGCCGCAAGAGGCCCACCAGCATCAACACCAAACCGATAAATGGCAGATACATGCGGCGTTCGACCAACAAATCGCGAATCGGAATCACCGACGATGTCGGTCCAAACAGAACCAGCGCGAGAAAAAATCCGTACGAAGTCAGCGGAAAGCGCCGGCGGTAGAACCATGCCGCCGCGATCGCCGCCAGCAACACAACCAATGCCAGTATTGCCCCGTGGCCGACAATCGTGCGCGAGACCGGAAAATCATAGTCCAGGTTCTGTCCGATGGGAAGAACAAACAACCGGAAATAATCGATCATGGCGCGCCATTGGGAAAAGAAATATTCATACCACGGCAAGTCTTTCATCCCGAATCCCGCCGTGGCAGCGGTGCTGAGAGACTTCCAAACAAAGGCGGCAGCGGCAGCAGCACCGGCCAGCGCAAGTGTATACAATCTCCAATTCCCGCGAATTCCGCGGGACGAAAATCCCGGGTTCCAATAAAAGTCTGTCAGCAGCCACACGCCGAGCAGCGCGGCCGCATGTTCTTTGCTCAACAGGGCCAAGCCCGTTAACGCAAGCACGGCAATGGAGGTAGGAAAATCGATCTCGGTCTTGCGCCGGTAGAGAAACAGCGCAAAAGAGCTTAGAACAAAGAACACGCTTAGTGTTTCCGACCGGCTGGCTATATAGCTAACCGACTCCGTTTGCACGGGATGCAACAGAAAAAGGCCCGCGCCAAAGGACGACAGAATCTCAGTGTTGATCTTGTTAGCTTCTCCGCGATAGCCCAGAATCTTTCGGACAATCAGATACACCAGGACGCCGTTCAGCAAATGTAGCAGCACATTGACGAGGTGGTAGGGATAGGTGTCCTCGCTGCCCACCTGCTGAAAATTTAGCCAGAAGCTGGCCATCAATACCGGACGAACGCCGGCCATCCAGGACCGTAACGGCGCGCCGGCATAGTGCGGCTGCATATACGGAAGTTGCGTGTCGTCAAAGAACCACGGCCCGTGCAAGGCCGGGCCGTATACTTCAAACACAGAGACCACGGCCACCAAAAGCACAACCGCATAAGGCCACCAAGGCATCCGCTGGGGCGCAGTTGGCAGCTTGCTCTTCACCGGCGCCGCGGTGGTCCGCGACTTTTGTTTAGTGCCGCTCATGTCCGTTCTGCAACTGAAACTCCACAATCGCCAGACGCTGAGTGAGCGCGATGTTTGCGTCTTTCAAGTTGGAGATGATCATGGAGAAGCGGTAAAACACAATCAAAAATACCCCGAATACCAGCATGATGAGCGTGAGCGGCGCGTCGCTGACGCCTAGAAAGTTGGCGATCCAATTCAATAGAGAGTGTGAGCGGGACAGCACCAGCAACGCAAACGCCGCCATCAGCCAGCTCACCGAATACTCCACGCGAATATGCGATCTTCTCACGGAAAAAAGGACAATCAGCATCAGCACGAGGCTGAGAACGGTCATGACATTCGATAGCCGATCCATCGGGGTTGCTCCTATTCTTCAGCCTCAGCAGGCTTGGCCTTCCCTATCCGCACAGGCGGGTTATCAACCCGCCGCAGGTTGCCAACTGTTGCCAACCTGCCCCACAGGCTCATTAGTTTTTTCTGCGGCCTTCAAATTTAAGCACGTTCACAAACACTCCAAGCAGAACATGAATGATGTAATAAAACGATTTTGGAACGGTGATGGAGCTTCGGCCAGCCTGGCGGGGTCGCATGGCGCAAGGAATTTCCTGAAAACGGAACTTCTTACGCTGGAGCACTACCAGCGTTTCGATCTCCGGATATTCCAGCGGAAAGCTGCGGGTGAACACGCCGAGAGCTTCCCGATTGACCCCTACAAAACCAGAGGTGGGATCGTACACCGGCTTGCCCAAGATCGGACGCAGCACCAGCCGGAACAGCCGGATGCCGAAGCCTCTCGCCACGCTGGTGTGGCCATTGGCGCCATCGCAAAACCGCGAACCGATAATCATGTGATATCCGGTCTTTCGCAAAGACGCCAGAATGCGCGGAATATCCTGGGCGCTGTGTTGACCGTCGCCATCCACACGGATGACGTAATCGTAGCCCAGTTCGAAAGCCAGTTTGTAACCCGCCTGGACACAGCCACCGAGTCCCAGATGATAGGGCAGGCGCATCACCTCGGCTCCGGAGGCACGCGCGACATCATACGTCGAATCGGGGGAACAGTCGTCAATCACCAGCACGGGCGCATGAGGCAAGACGGAATCGATTTCTTTCAGGACGCTGGCAATAGCGGCTTCCTCGTTGAAGGCGGGAATCAGGATCAAGAACTCATCCGGCCCGGAGGCTTTCCTCACAGGGCCGCCACCTGCCGTGGACTAACTGCATAGCGGCGCAAGAGCGAGCAATATTGCCGGGAGGTCAACCGGCGCCGAATCGCCTTTCGCTTCCGCCACAACTGAGGCCACTGTTTCACCAAACCCAGGTGCGCAACGGCTACATACTTCAGCAAGCCGATACCGGAATTTCCCGATTCGCGATACGCGGCGGCAGCGCCCTGACCGCGCAACGCATACCACCCATGCCAGAAATAGCGAGCGAGAGAATAAAACGGAGTTAGCCACAGGACGGATAGCGGAAAATTCTTCACAACAACGAAAAGCCGGTTCCTCTCTACATAGTAGGCTTTGAGCGGCGACGCCCGGCCCGCCGAATGCGAGTAACGGTGCTCGATTCGCGCATCCGGAACATAGACGCATTCCCAAGCGGCCCAGCGCGCACGCAAACCCAGATCGGTGTCTTCGCAGTAGAGAAAGAACTCTTCGTCGAAGAGCCCGATCTCCTCCAGCATCTCGCGCCGGTACAGCGCGGCGCATCCGCTGGGCATCAAAATCTCCTCCAAGCGATTGTAACCCGATGGCGGCTGCAGATGACCGCGCTG
This sequence comes from Bryobacteraceae bacterium, assembly GCA_035314765.1. Lineage (GTDB taxonomy): Bacteria > Acidobacteriota > Terriglobia > Bryobacterales > Bryobacteraceae > DATFZA01. Next base: position 1,662 of record DATFZA010000359.1, on the reverse strand, counting down.
CTTGCTGCTGCCATCGGGGCCGACCAGCATCCCGGCGGAGTCCAGGCGGCCGTCGGCGGCCAGAACGATACGCGGCGCGCACATGCCAATCTCCGGCCGCTGTTCCATCGCCCGGACCACGGCGCCCAACCAGTTTGCATCCGCAATGGTGTCGTCGTTGAGGGTTGCGAAGTAGGGCGCAGCCGATTGGCGGAACGCCTGATTGATGGCGGCCCCGAATCCGGCATTGCGCTCGTTCACGATCACGGTTACGCTGGCTTCTTGGACGCGGTTCTGTCCGCTGTTGTCGATGACAATCACTTCAAAGTCGCGGAAGGTCTGTGCGCGCAGCGAATCGAGACAAGCCGCCAGCGCGTCATCGGCGGCCAATGTCGGGATGGCTATGGTGACTTGCGGCACATTACTCTTTGCGCCACTCTAGTGGCCGGTCCAGCAGGCCACGCGTTTTTCCAGGAACGCGGAAATCCCCTCCTGCGCGTCCTCAGCCAGCGCATTCATGGACATCACTTCTTTGGCGTAAGCGTAGGCTTTGGGTTGATCGAGATCGATCTGCGCATAAAACGCTTGTTTACCCAATCCCACCGTAAAGCCACTGGCGTCGGCGATGTGGCAGGCCAGCCTGCGCGTTTCCGATTCCAATTCCGAGGCCGGAACGGCGCGATTGATGAGCCCCCAGTCGCAAGCTGTGGCGGCATCCACGGGCTTGCCGCTCAGTAGCATCTCCATGGCGCGCTTACGGCCCACAGCCCGGGTCAGCGCCACCATGGGCGTGGTGCAGAACAGGCCGATCTTGACGCCGGGTGTCGCAAACGTCGCAGTGTCGGCGGCAATGGCAAGATCGCAGGTAGCCACCAACTGACAGCCCGCGGCGGTCGCGATGCCCTGGACCTGAGCGATCACCGGCTGCGGAACGCTCTGGATCTTCGTCATCAGCACCGTGCAGACGTCAAACAGGCGGCGATAGTCGTTCACCGTCCGGCCCACCATTTCGCTCAAATCGTGCCCGGCGGAAAACGCTTTGCCGTTGGCGGCGAGGATTACCGCCCGTACGTTGGCGTCGGAACCAAATTGGTCCAACGCATCGATCAATTCGAGCATCAGTTCGAGCGATAAAGCGTTGCGGCGCTCGGGACGATTGAGCGTCACGATGCCGATTGAACCCTCGCGCGACGTGGTCAAGCATTGGTAAGACATTTCAGCTCCTGTTTGGAGTTTACTGCGTCTTGCTGCGCGCAAGAGAGAATGGTTCCCGCCACAGTGTCCGGTTCGGCTCTGTAGGGAGTGTCGGGCCCGGGCCGAGATCAATGGCACAGGCGGCCACGCCCGCGTTTGAATTCAGTGACAGGCGCCAAGCGGCGTAACGGCCATTGATGACGCGCTCAGCGGGCGGGCCCCGCGCGGGTTAATAACCCGCGGCAGGTTAATAACCACTGTTGTCCAAATTAGCGCCGACCCTCCACCTCCGACGTTGCAAACAGTAGGGATGCCTCCGCCTTCCTGCCCGGAATGAAAACAGGTAGGGGGGGGGCGCCGGCCCGGCGGCTTTCAGGATGCTGTCCAAATTAGATCGGATCGGTACTCTTGTTTTCTTGCTTTACAGCCTCACTTCCGTTTTTTGCTGTCCAAATTAGGCGTGGCCCGCGAAATTCATGACCATCTGCC
>DATFZA010000358.1:0-6083 GCA_035314765.1 Bryobacteraceae bacterium | reverse complement strand
ACCTGCTGGAGCCTATCCTCAAGCAATTGAAACAGGCTGACTTATTGAACTTTCAATGGGTCCGTGAGCAATTGCAGTTCTGCGTCATTCTCACCTTGAACAACGCTTATTACCAAGTCCGCGAAGCCGAGACGCGGGCTTTTTACGAGCTGTTCCGGGTGGAACTTGAGTCTCGCAATCTGGACGGGTTGCTGGAGCAGTTTTTGCAGACCTTGATGCAGGTTTGCCGGGCCGACGCCGGCCACCTCTATATGCTCAATGACGCCCGTACCGCTTGGGTACAGCGCGCCAAGGTCGATTTGGCGGGTCCGGCGCGGCCAGCGTTGAATGTCGTCGCGAATCGGCCTTCGATGCGCTTGGCCTTGGGGCGCCCCCAACAGATTGACATCGGTCCCAAAGACTCCAAAAAACACGCAGCCCTGCTCGACCCGGCTTGGAAGCAGCGCTTTCGATCTTGCTGGTCGGTACCGCTGGCGGCCGGCGGCCGCACGGCCGGCGTCATGCAATTTGGATTTTCCAAGCTCTACGAATGGCTGCCACGGGAACAGGAACTGCTGGCCGCGGCTGCCGAACGTTGCCTCGTGGCCGCCGAAAAGGCCCGCTTACTCGAAGACTTGGCCGCCAGCGAAGACCAGATCCGCAAACTCGCCGAACACATGCTCCACGTGGAAGAGATGGAGCGCCGCCGCATCAGCCGGGAGCTGCATGACGAAGCCGGCCAGTCGCTGCTGTGCATCCGCCTGCAGTTGGAAATGATCGAGCAAGCCATGCCGAAGGAGCGTCCGGAACTGGTTGGGCAGTTGCGGGAAGCTCGCGGAACCACCGAGCACATCATCCTGGAAATGCGCCGGTTAATCGCCGCCCTCAGCCCCGCCGTTTTGGAGCAACTGGGCTTGGGCGCGGCGCTCCGCCAATTGGTCAATCGCTTCCGCCGGGTTCATCCTATGCGCGTGCGGCTGAATCTGGGCCGTCTGGGCAGTTTGCCGCAACAAACGGAGGTGATCCTCTACCGGCTGGTGCAGGAGTGCTGCAACAACATTGGTAAGCACTCAGCGGCCACAAGTGTAAACATTTCCGTAAGTTCGACCGATGGAAAAGTGAGACTGGCGGTGGAAGACAACGGTGTTGGCTTCCAGGTCGAAGAGGCGCTGGCCAGAAGAGACTCATTTGGGATTTCCGGCATGCGAGAGCGCGTCGCTCTGCTGGGTGGTCATTTTGACGTAGTTAGTTATCCCGTGGGGATGAGGAGCAAAACACAGCGTGGACGGGGCACGCGGATCAGCATCAGCCTTCCGATTGCGCAGGATGCTATTGCGCAGGATGCTATGGCGAAGGATGCTGGAACTCGGCCGGATAAGACAATCCGGTCGCGCGAGACTCGGGCGGCGATCGTCCGAGCGGCAAAAACCCTAAGGGCTTCCGCCAGCTAGGCGGACCCACGAGGAAAGGCAACTGAATTTAGTTCGGGCAACGCACTATGGCAAAGACTCGTATTTTACTGGCCGACGATCATACTCTGTTCCGGCAGGGTATTCGCACGCTCATCTCGGCTGAGCCAGACATGGAAGTGGTGGGAGAGGCTTCTAATGGTGGCGATGCCGTGGATAAAGCCGGCGAGGCTCGTCCGGACGTCGTCCTGATGGACATCGGCATGCCCGGGCTAAGCAGTTTCGAAGCCACCCGTCAGATCAAGAAGAACCGGCCGGAAACCAAAATCCTGTTCCTGACGATGTACGACGACGAAGATTATCTGGTGGAGGGTATGGAGGTCGGCGCCAGCGGCTACGTCCTCAAAGACAGCCCTTCCGCCCAACTGGTCGCCGCCGTTCGCGATATCTGTCGTGGCGGAAGTTACCTTAGCCCGCGCATGCTTTCCCAATTGGTCGACGATTTCCGCTCCCGGATCAAGTCCGCCAACCGTCTTCCCCGTTTCGCCACCCTCACCACCCGCGAACGCGAAGTTCTGAAAATGCTGGCGGAAGGAAACTCAGTGAAAGAGATCGCCTGCGATCTCAATCTCAGCGTCAAAACCGTGGAAGCGCACAAGTTCAATCTGATGCGCAAGCTGGATATTCACAATAAGGCGACCCTGGTCCAATACGCCATCCAAAAGAAAATCATCAAAATCCCGAACCTGGTCTAAATCCCAGCTACTGCATGTTGTACTTGAACGAAAACTGAAGCCGCACTTCATTGCCTTGGAACGACGGCGGAAACGGCGGCAGTGGCTGCGATGCACTTACACCCGCCACGGCCGCCCGGTCGAGTTCGTAGGCTCCCGAAGTGCTGGCGATAACCAGCTTCACCACCTGTCCATTCCGGTCCACTATGAACTGTAGCGTCGCCACGCCTCTCCGCCCCAGATTGGCGCTCTCCGGATAGACTGCCAGCCAATTCCGCTTCACCAAATACAACACCTGAACAATGTAAGGCTTGAAGTCCGCCCCTTGCGGATCGCTGAGTAGCTCTGGCAGAACTTTAAGGGAGCCGTCGACCTGTGGAGTGCGCGCGCTGTCCGGCAAATTCGGCGCCGGGTCGATCTGAGGGAGTGTAGTACTGCCTGGCGCTGTACGGCGAGCCACGCTCTTAATCGCATCGTCAACGCCGGTCTTAGGCGGCGCGATTTTGGCGCGCCCGGGTATTGGCGCTGAGCCCTGCTGTCCCGGCGCCTCAAATGCCAGTTTGGGTTCTTCCTTTGGCTGAACCTTGGGAGCGGGCACATTTATGGCGCCTACCTGCGGCGTCAGAACCGGTGAATTGGTCTTGGCCTGAATCTGCGGAGGCTCATTGAACTTGGGCGTGGGAGGTAACTGCAACTGCGGCTGCGGAGCTTCGAATTTTCTAATCGCGGGCCGGGGCCTCGAATAGGCCGCCTGCCGCGTAGCTTGCTGTGACGCCAGATTGTCCGCGCTCAACTCCTGGGTAGGTTTTGCCTTATTCGGATCTTTCTGAGTCAAGCGAAAATGCGGCGCGACCAAGGGCGTAACGCGGTGGATTACTCGCGCGATTTCCTTGTCCGGCGGGGGCGCGGGTGCCGGAAGATCCAGCATAAGGGTCAGAAAAAGAAGGACGATGACATGCACCGCGAGCGAGCCGATAGCCGCTGGCCCATAACGCGGCGCGTAAGTCTGTGCTCGCCAGTCCAGCAACAGATTCGGACCATTGTCGGCCTGGGTGTTCGCCTCCGTGTTCGTCTGCGTGTTCGCCCGCTTGTTCATCGATCAGACTTGAAATGACGTAGGATGGAAGCCCGCCGTTGCTCTTCGAAGCGACGCTCAAAGAAGTAGAGCCTTAGGGTGGCGCAGAGTGTTGGCGACCAACTTCGTATGCTCCTCTATCTTATCAAGAATAGCCAGCGCCACCGACAGCGCTCGCGTGCCTTCTTCCCCTGAAACGCCTGATGACTGACGTGCGGCTATCGACTCCAGGAACGAATCCAACTCCAGCTTCAGCGGCTCATCCTTGGTTACGCTGAGCGGCTGATACCCGATTTGCTGCTCGCCGGAAACGCTGAACACAGCGCCGTCCTGGCGTTGATAATCGAGCGAGATGTACTGTTCCGGCTGAAACATCCGCACCTTGCGCACCCGCTCCGTCGAGACCCGGCTCGCCGTGAGATTGGCGACGCAGCCCCCAGGGAACGCCAGCCGCACATTGGCAATATCCACTTTTTCAGAGAGAATCGAAATACCCGCGGCGCGAATTTCTTCCGGCATTTTCCCCACTAGATCGAGCACAATATCCAGGTCGTGAATCATCAGGTCGAGCACCACATCCACATCGAGACTGCGCGGGCTAAAGAGACTCATGCGGTGGATTTCGAAGAATAGCGGCAGCCGGCAGACTTTTTTGAGGGCGATCACAGCCGGGTTGAACCGCTCTAGGTGGCCCACCTGTAAAATACGCCGATGCTCGCGGGCCGCGTTCAGCAAAGCCTGGGCCTGCTCCATAGAGCCGGCGATCGGTTTTTCGATCAGCACATCTATGCCCTGCGCCATCAGCGCGCACCCGATCTCGGCGTGAGAACCCGTGGGCACGGCCACCACCGCGGCGTCAATTTTGCCGCGCAGTTCTGCGACGTCTGCATAGACGGCGCAAGCAAACTCCCCGGCGACCGCGGCCGCGCGGTCCCGATTCAGATCCACCACTCCGGCGAGTTCCGCCATTGGGTTCTGGTGCAGCACCCGCACATGATTTCGCCCAAACGAGCCCGTACCCACTACCGCAACACGTATGTGGTTCAAAGCTGGCCCTCGCGCCTAATCGGAGGCAGAGGCGTCTGACACCTCTGGCACTCCGCAATCTCTATTTGTTTCATAGTCTTCGACCTTGGGCAACGGAATCGGAGGCAGAGGCGTCTGACACCTCTGCCACTCCTCTGGCTAAGCATCCAGTCAGCCCTCGTTTTCTGCATAACCGGCGATGGAAATTTTCAGCTCGTCCGCCCGTTCCAGTAGCGCTTCGCGATCGAGCATCAACGTACGTCCGGCATCCACCGCCAGCGCCGTCGCGCCCGTTTCCGCCATCGCGTCGATGGTGCCTAATCCGATTACCGGCACATCGAACAACAAGTGATTGCGCCGGTTAGACGATTTCACCAGCGTCAGCGGACGCCCATTCACCAGCGTAGCGGCGCGCCGTAACATGGCATCGGTTCCTTCCATCGCCTCCACCGCCACGCAAGCGCGTTCGCAAATCGCCACACTCTGGCCGACATCCATGCCCGCAAGCGTCGAGGCGATCCGGCGTCCATAGCGGACATCCTTGCTTTCGTCGTCCGTCGGCTTGCGTTTGGTGAGAACGCCGCTGCCGGCGAGCAGTGGCTTCAGGAACAACGTCGAGTCCGCCAGATGAATCCCTTCGTCTTCGAGCACACGCGCCACGCCGCCAATCAATGCGTCGGTATTCTTTTCCTTTAGCGACGCCAGCAGTTTAAATAAGCGCCAATCCGGGCGGATCGACGAAAAAATCCTGGCGTGTTTCACTTGCCCCGCCATAATGAGTTCCGTGATTTTCTCGCCCTTGCAGATGTCGATCAGCTTGCTCAGCTCGCCCAGCGAGATCCAATAACACTTGGCCGCGAGTTGCTCCACTTCCGGAGCGGCTTCCTCCCGCAACGCGACGGCGATCACCTCGTCGCCCAGCTTGCGCGCGGTTTCGAGCGCCAGCACGGGAAAGCGCCCATTGCCCGCGATCATGCCGTATTTCACGGGGTGAACCCTCGCCGCGCGGTTTCCGTATTGCCGATGAAAACTCCCAAGTTCGCGACGCCCACCGGACGCGGACGGGGACACTGCGGGCTTGAGTCCGAACTCCATCGCTCAGAACTATCGCAGCGGTGTCCCCTGGGCGCCAGGCTAAACGCGGTTTCGAGCGCCGGCGCCGGGAAACGCGTATTGCCGATGAAGACTCGCCAGATCGCGACGTCCGCTGAACGCGGACGGGGACACTGCGGGCTCGAGTCCGAACTCTTTCGCTCAGAACTTTCGCAGCGGTGTCCCTTGGGCGCTTGGCCAAATGCGGTTTCCAGCGCCAGCACCGGGAAACGCGAATTGCCGATGAAAACCCACAAGTTCGCGACGCCCACTGGACGCGGACGGGGACACTGCGGGCTTGAGTCCGAAATGCGGTGTCCCCAGGGCGCTTGGCTAAACTGGAGCCCAGCTCGCGCGCGGTTTCGAGCGCCCACAGAACTCACTTGATGAACCCTCGCTGCCCAGCGCCGATAAACCCGAGTAATTCCTCCAATTCCGCGCTCCCCGGAATTTCTTCACGGATGCGCTCCAGCGCCTGCGTAGTATTCAGATTGGCGCGCGTCAACAGCCGAAACGCTTTCTGCAGTTGGTCGATGCGCTCGGCATCGAAACCACGCCGCTCCAATCCGATTTTGTTCGCGCCGAACACCTTTGACTCACGCGGCGTCACGGTCATGGAGTAAGGCAGCACGTCCTGTGTAATCACGCTATACCCTCCGACAAACGCATGCCGGCCGACCCGGCAAAACTGATGCACTCCGCTGAACGCTTCAATCACCGCCCAGTCTTCCACCGTCACGTGACCCGCAAAGGTAACGGCGTTGCCGA
>DATFZA010000357.1:0-3655 GCA_035314765.1 Bryobacteraceae bacterium | reverse complement strand
TCCCAGCCGAGCCCGACGCGCAGAGGGCTAGTCATCCTTGCGCGCCCCTCATCCTTGCGCCAGACGGCCCGCCAGCTCTTCCGACAAGAACAGGCGCGCCAGGTCCATGTCAGACTGCCGTGTGATCTTGATATTCCTGTCACTACCGGGAACCACGCTCACTTCCACTTGTTCCAGCCGTTCCACCAGGCTCGATTCATCCGTGCCCGTAAACTGATCTTCCCGCGCCTTGGCGAACGCTTGCTTCAGCAGCTCATAGCGGAACACTTGCGGCGTTTGGGTCAGGATCAACCGCTCCCGAGGAATGGTCGAGCGTACTTTATTGCGGTGCACCTGCTTCACCGTGTCTACCGGCACAATGCCCACAATCGCCGCGCCGCACTCCTCGGCCTCGGCGAACACCTTATCCAGGATGTCTAATTCGATGAACGGCCGCACCGCATCGTGCACCGCCACCAGTTCCGTGGCGCCCGGGTCGAGGCTCGCCAGCGCATTTTCCACGGACTCCTGCCGGGTTGTACCGCCTTCCACTAGCCGTACGGGTTTGGAGGGCCGCTCGCGGTCCAACAGCTCCTGCGCCCATTCCAAATCGTCCAGCCGCAGCGCGACCACAATCTCGGCCACCCTCGGTGAGGCGGCAAATTTCCGGATGGTATGCAGCAGAATTGGCGATCCATCCAGCAGCATAAATTGTTTGCGGCTGGTGCCCGCCTTTTCCGGAGCGGAGCGCGTCATCCGCGTTCCCAGCCCTGCCGCTGGGATGATAACCGTTACCTTCATTGCTTTTTCCTTAACCGGCCGCTCCCATACCCGTGCTGCGCGCTTCGGCTGCGTGCGGCACCGATGGACCCGGCGGCCCTGAACCAGCCGGCTCGCGCACCACGCCGCCATGCCCTTTGTCGTGCACGGCATGCATACGATCGTCGAAGCGGCCAAAAATCATCTTGCCCGCAGTGGTCTGCAACACGCTGGTGACCGTGATGTCGATAGTCCGTGAGATCACTTTCTTGGCGTTGTCCACCACCACCATCGTGCCGTCGTCCAGATAGGCCACACCCTGGTTGTACTCTTTTCCTTCTTTGAGGATGAACACGCGCATGGTCTCGCCCGGCAGCACCACCGGTTTCAAGGCGTTGGCAAGTTCGTTGATGTTCAAAACCTCCACGCCGTGCAGTTGCGCCACTTTGTTGAGGTTGAAGTCGTTGGTGACGATTTTGCAGCCATAGACCTTCGCCAACTCGATCAGCTTCATGTCCACTTCGTTGACATTGGGGAAGTCGTCCTCGAGGATCTGAACGTTGAGCTGCGCCATCTTCTGAATGCGCTGCAGAACGTCCAGCCCACGCCGTCCCCGGTTGCGCTTCAAGGAGTCCGCCGAATCGGCCACCAGTTGCAGTTCCCGCAAAACAAACTGCGGGATGACCAGCGTCCCGTCCACAAAACCCGTCTCCACCAGATCGGCGATGCGGCCATCGATGATCACGCTGGTATCGAGAATCTTGAACGTCTGGCCCACGGTGGTCTCGCCACCAAAAAGGCCGCCCAATGCGCCCAGATTCAGCATCTCGCCTTTGGTCGATCCCACCAAAAGCCCGATATAGGCCATCCAGAGAAGCAGCGCCAGCTCAATGAACGAGAGCGTCGGCGAGCCGTTGGGAATGGCGTGCCCGAGCACCAAGGAGATCACATAGGCGCCCACGATTCCCAGCAACGACCCGACCGCCGCCCCAATCAGCCGCTTCAGAGTGATTTTGCGGACCTGGATTTCGAAAACGACGATCCCCAGGCCAACCGCGACGCCCAGCACGCCGGCAAACGGACTTGCCAGTTGAAAAGGTTGCAAATACCAGGCTGCGGAGCCGAGTATCAGAATAAAAATCACGCGGATTATAAGAACGTTGTCCACTGCACCACCACGTTTCCAGAGTGCGCGGTCCAGAAATGCGACCCCCAACGTAGCTTCCAACCCCGCAATGCGAGTTTGGTAACCGCTACAATTGGTGCCATTGAGTATAGCACTGAAAATGGGGACATTGCCCGGAGCCAGTGGGCGGGTGTAGGAGAGAGAGCAGCAGCTAAGTTCCGGTGCCTAAGCTGGTCGAAGATTGGCGCCGGTAGAAAGGATTAGAGAGCCTTGGCCAGTTCTTCGGCGAAGGCGCTTTGCGGGCTCTGGGGATTCTGAGAGCGCTTGTGTTTCTTGCCGCCACGTTCCCGCCGTGGTCCACGATCGATGCCGGTTGGGGCGTTGCTTGCAGTGGGGGCAGCGCTGGATGGCCGGGCGCCGCTTGGACCATTGGCCCCGCCAGCGGAGGCGGACGTTACCGGCGGCCTGGCCATCCCGGAAGCCGGCGCCATGCCCGGTGCTGGCGCCTTCGAGCGAGGCGGTTGGGCCTGGTTGGCTCGAAGCATACGGTCTTCTAAAGGTGCGCGATCGAACCGGCGGATGATGGAACTCATCTCTTCCGAGTTCGGAGTGTCGATGAATGCGAAGCCCTTGGATTCTTGCGTTTCCGGGTTACGAATTACTTTCACATCATCGAAGACAAGGTTTTCTGCGTTGAGCCAAGACTTGATATCGTCTTTGGTTACCCACGCAGGGAGATTTCCGAGGAACACAGTAAAGCTCATCTAGTTAGTATTTTTAGCTCCGTGGGGAATTGGGGACACGCTTCGCGGTGCCTAGCCGCGCCAGCTATTTTATCGTAGCACAGGGCCACTGCGCCAGCAATGGCGAGATTTTCGTAAGCGCTTAAGAAGCAAGGGTGAAACAATCTTTTCATCCTCTGTGACCGTTCGCGGGCGACCTCCTTCCGAGGGAGCCAGCCGGCACCTACACCGAATCGAATTCCACCGGACAAACCAACTTTACCGCCGGAGTGTCCCGCAACGTGCGCAAGACCGCGTCCGGCAGTGAATGATCGGTCTCGACCAGGGCTACCGCTTCATGCCCGGCCTCCCGGCGCCCTAAAGAAAAAGTCGCAATATTGACGCCACTCTTCCCGAGAACGTTACCGATGGACCCGATCACTCCCGGAACGTCATCGCATTTTAATAAAGTTACGTGGCCCGACAGCGGAGCCTCGCAATGCACGTCATCCACTTGTACCAGGCGAGGCTGGTCGAAGACCACCGCGCCTTCCACCGCAGTGGTTCCGCTGTCCGTCTCCAGTTCCAGCCGGACCGAATCCATATGCAAGGAACGCTGATCGTGTCGTTCGGCCACCGACAAACCGCGGTCGGCCGCCACCTGCATCGCGTTCACCGCGTTGGCTCGCACGGTCATTGATCGGCGGACGACACCGGCGACACCAGAGTTCCGGATCAAATAGCTGCTCTGACCGGCCATCTTGCCGGAATAAGTCACTCGAACTACTTTGGGATTACCCACCGCTAGTTGGGCGGCCAATGCCCCCAGCCGCTCGGCTAGGACGATATACGGTCCCACCTCCCGCTGCTGATCCAGCGAAAGCGCCGGCATGTTCAGCGCATAGGCCGCGGTTCCCGATTGCAGATAGTCGATTACCTGTTGCGCGATGCGCCGGCTGACGATATCCTGCGCTTCTTCCGTCGATCCGCCAACGTGGGGCGTGGCGATCACTTGCGGCATGCCAAACAGCGCCGTGTCCGCCGCGGGCGGTTCGGGCGCGAACACATC
>DATFZA010000356.1:0-3678 GCA_035314765.1 Bryobacteraceae bacterium | reverse complement strand
CGGCGGGCGCGGGCGGAGCGAGCGCTGCATTCGCCTCGCGATACTTGGCCAGATAGGCCCAATCATTGTGGATCCGATCGGTCTGCGATTGCGCGGAGCAGACGGCGAGGTTCAATCCAATGGCCAGCAATAGCTGCTTGTTGATCACTCTAAGATTGTAGGACGCTGGGCGGGGGCGTGCGCCGCTCTTGAAAAGCACGCCTGAGGGCCCCTCTAGGCCAGGCGCCAGGGGACACAGCTACTGTAATTTCGACCGAAGGAGTTCAGTCCCTAGCCCGCTGTGTCCCCGTCCGCGTGTTCGACAGCTTTTGCAGGTCCCTTCCCTCAGGGTCGGGGCTAGGCAAACTGTGGGTCCGACCGTGAGCCGAGACCGTGTTTGCAAGACGGTGTGCTTAGTTAAGCGAGTTAAGCGCGGCGGCGCCGGTACGCGCCAAGGACCAGCAGGCCTGCGCCGAACAGAGCCACGCTGCCGGGCTCGGGGATGGCGCTGGGAGCCAGGTCATAGCCGACCGTATCGAGAATGTTGATCTCCGCGCCACCGTCATTGATAATGCTCTGGCCGGCGTCCGTGCCCGGGCAGCCCTCTGCGTCCTGAATGCTGAACGGCCCACCGGGACAATTTGACAAGAAGTCGGCGTAGTCTTCGCCATTGTCCAGAGTATTGTAGACAAACCCGTTCGCTCCGTTCGTCATGCCGCCATCGTAAGAAAAATAAGCGCCGGGCGTGGTACTGAGAGAGCTGTCAAGGACGAGATTTCCCGCACTGGAATAACGGAACAGGTCCACCGCCGAAGGGGTACCTGTTCCAGGGCAGTCATCGGACAGAGGCATGGTCGTAGTAGTTACGCACGAACTCGCTCCGAGAAGTTCGTCGATCTCATGCTCCGCTGTGCCGTAGAAGTCGTACTCATCTGCCGGCTCGGGTCCGCCAAGGTTGTCGAAGTAAAAGGTGTTTGGCGCGTTGCTCATGGTGATGATGCCGTTGTAGCAGCCAGCCGTACCCGGGGTGGAGCAAGCGCTGCCGCCCGCCGTAGTGCCGGTAATGCCGCCTATGACATCTCCACTGAGCCCAAGCGCATTGGCGAGGGCGCTGGTAATATCGACGTTGCCGTTTCCATAGACCGAGGCGTCGAAGTTGGTGAGCGCGGCTACGGCATCGATCTGGGCAACATCGCCGCTCGCGAGAGCGGCAGCGGCGAGAGCGGCCGCATATTGACTGTAGGTAACCTGATTATCGAAACCAGTGGTGCTCTCCGCGAGCCCCGTGACGCCAAACTGGATGTAGATGTTGGCGTTCGCGTTGCTGAACGAGCTGCTATAGTTGCCCGCTACCGTCGTGTTCAGATAGTCGCAGGTTGCCGTGCCGATGCTCGGGTCGCACGTGAAACTGATAGTGCCGGCGCTCGCCAGAGAAGCGCCAAGCGCTACGCCAATGGCCAGCCAGGTGGATCTTAAGATCATTCTCCTACTCCTCAATGAGAATTGACCGGGCGCAGCTCGCAGCAGGCTCCGCCACCACCCAGCCTTTCGATGCTATCACTTGTGATCGGCTTAATCAACGTCGGCGGTACTTTGGGCTTCCGCCGCGCCTAAGGAAATCGGCGTTGATCGGACTAATCGCAGAGAGCGGACTAGCGCTACCTAAGAGTTGAGGATGCCGGCGGTGCGCACGACCGTGCAGTATTCGCCATCCAGATTGGCCAAGCTCATGGCATGAACTTCGGACGCGGTCCGGAAGGTACCGGCCCAGTCCTTCTTGCCGAAGGTGAAGGTCGCGTCTTCGACGAGATAGGTGACGAAGCCGAGATTGCCAGCCATTCTGACGGTGGCTTCGACGGAATTATTGGTGATGACGCCGGCGATGACGAGCACGTTCTGACCCGCTTGGCGCAAGCGGCACTCGAGATCGGTGCCGATGAAGGCGCTGTTGGTTTGCTTGGCGATCACGGTTTCGCCGGCCAGTGGAAGCGCCTCGGGCTTGAATTGATTGCCCGGTTGGCCGGGCCGATAGTGCGAATCAGGCTCCATCGAATCGTGCCGGATGTGGTAAATGGGACGCTTGGCCGCTCTCCAGGCCGATAGCAACGTGGCGACGTTTCTTTCCGCTTCAGGATTGTTGCGCTCGCCCCAACCGGGATGATCGATGGCTTTTTGAAGATCGATCAGAATCAAGGCGGCACTAGATGGGAGGGTCACAAAAGAAAAACCGGAAGGCGGGAGGCCTTCCGGTCACAAGGAGAGGTTACCATGCTTCCCCTCATTTTGGGGTTGAGGTTTCTAGCTGCGTTTTTCTACTTGCAGGTCGTTGGTCACGGTGAAAACACCCGGAACGCCGTTGGCCCGTATGCCGGCCAGATTCCTATCCATCTCGTTGCCCACGATGCCGACCAGCGTCACGTGTCCGTTGTCCACAATGATATGAATGCTGGGAATGGCGCCCATCGCGTAGCGGTACAAGCTGGAATAACCGAAGATCGCCCGATATTCAGCGCGCCGGATCTGGTTGTCGAACGGCGACAGGGGCAACACTTTGATGTTGTCGACTACCTGCGCGACGCCCTCTATATGCTTTGCGGCGCGCTCGGCGTCGCTCTTCAAAACCGGCCGGGTCACTTCGCCATATAAGGTAACGGTGTTACCGTCAACCCGATACGCTAAGTTGTCAAACACGCTGAAGTACGGAAGCATTACCAACTCATGCCGGACTTGGTCGTTCAGGTCGCGAGGCTTGTTGCCCGCCAGCAAAAACCCCGGAACGCACACCGACGATAAGGCGGCGGCCAGGAATATTTTCTGCAGGGTTCCTTTCATTTCTTCTCTTTGCTCCTACTCAAGTAGATGTGCGCACCCGGCCGGAAGGTTCCTCCCCTTACGAAGCGTTACGTCCGGTATGCTCGGAGCATGTCTAAGATGTTGGAAGAAATCCGCCAGCAGCCGGCCGCGCTGGAACGGACGCTGGCGGCGGCGCGCGGCCAGATCGAGCAACTGCGGGCGCAATTTGCCCGAAACCCGCCGCGGCTGATCGTGCTGGCGGCGAGAGGGACGTCGGACAACGCGGCTCAGTTCGGCCGCTATTTGCTGGAGATTCTGACCGGAATTCCGGTGGCGCTGGCGGCGCCTTCCATCTTCACCCTTTACGGAGCTTCGCTGGCACTGAAAGACTCCTTGCTGATCGCCATTTCGCAATCTGGTGAGTCAACCGACACCAACCTGGTGCTGGAGCGAGCCCGGGAGCAGGGCGCGCTGACCATCGGAATCACCAATGAGCCGGGCAGCACGCTGGCGCGAATCGCGGACCAAGCATTTTTGGTGCAGGCGGAAAGAGAACAGAGCGTGGCGGCGACCAAGACTTACACCGGCCAGTTGATGATGCTGTATCTGATGGCTTATGCACTGGGCGGAAAGCTGGAGTTGGATCAACTGGCGCGGCTGCCGGAGTTGGCGGAGTGCGCGTTAACTCTGGAACCGGAGATCGCCGGACGGGCGGCGCGTTATCGCTTTATGGATCATGCGGTGGTGGTCGGCCGGGGCTTGAATTACGCGAGCGCTTTTGAGTTTGCGCTCAAGTTAATGGAAACCTGTTACGTGGTAGCCGAACGGTTTTCTTCCGCCGATTTCGCGCATGGCCCCATTGCCATGGTGGAGCGGTCATTTCCGTCTTTTCTGTTTACACCGACG
>DATFZA010000355.1:0-5906 GCA_035314765.1 Bryobacteraceae bacterium | reverse complement strand
ATTAGGATTAGAAGCCGTGCCAAAAATCCGGGTTCATTTTTGCCCATGATTTGGTGACGTAGCTCATGGATGGGTCGGCGCAGAAGTCCTCTTCCTCCTCGCTTTCGACCGACGCCGCAAAGAGAGAGATCATCCGGGCTTCTTCGCCCGCGGCGAAGATTTCTCCGCCATGATCATGTTGCTCGTTCAAGACTTCGATCTGATGAATGGATTTTAGCGGCCGCAGCACTAAATAACTGGCGCTCGGTGCGCCGGACACAACGGTGTAAACGAGCAAGTGCTCATCAATGCCGCCCTTTTTGTGAGCGTCAACGGTAATTTTTCGATTTTCCAGGTACTCGGCGTGATGGCCTTGCCGGAGATGGATGCGGATGGCGTCGAGACATCGGAACTGCGCCCAGTCAAAATCCGGCCGGTAACTGATGTCGTCGTGATAAACGAGCAGGATGTCGCGTTTGCTCAGAACCAGGTCTCGCTCCCGGGTCTCGAACTGGTCCATTTCGGTTTTGAGCCCAGGGTTGTGCTGCACCGCTTCTTGGTCCCGATCGTATTTTTCGAGCGAGTCGTAGCCGGTCAGGTACCAGATCTCCGTAAGCCCGGTGACCGATTTCATCGCGATCGAAACGGTGGGCCATTTCGCTATCGCCAGGGCGTTGGAACGGGCAGCCTCAAGCTGGGACAGCTCCGGTCCCCTGCCGGGTCTTACTTCGATCTGGGTGATCAACAGAAATTTTGGCGGCGCCGCGGCCAGGCTCGCTCCCGCCGAAGCCAGCAGGAACCAGGAAGCGGCGGCCACCTTGAAGAACCGGCACTTATGAAGGAACCTCGACATTACTTCCGGACCGATCGCTGACGGTCGCGGCCCGGTCACGCCTTCCGAGCCGCGACCGAAAGGGAGGGGTTGGATCGCTTGTCTCATGACACGCCTACCACAGCAGCTTCAACCCGAACTGAATCTGACGCGAGGTTGTGGTTGTGGCTGTAATAACGCCGGCATTGGAAGTGGCGGTCCCATTGGCTCCGAAAACGCTCGTGTTGCTCAATGGCGAGGCGAAGTTAGTGTGATTGAGAATGTTGAAGAACTCGGCACGGAACTGAGCGTGATAGCGCTCGGAGCGGCCAATGTTCTTGAAGAGTGAGGAATCGAGATTGAGGATGCCAGGCCCCGTCAGGATATTGCGTCCGGCGTCACCGAGAAGGTTCTTGGGATTGGGGAACGTAAAGCACTGTGTCTTGATGTAATGAAGTGGATTGCCGGAATTGACCAGCGACCCGCTGCAGCCCGGTCCAGTGACTAAGTTCGGGCGATCAAATGGGGCGGCGCCCAACATCCCCGCCGCATCTCCGCCGATTTGGGCGGTGAAGGGTTCGCCGCTGGCGACGTGCAAGATTCCTCCCCACTGCCATCCGTCCGCGACCCAATGTAGCGCGGCCGGTCCGGACTTGAACTTGGGGAGCGCCCAAATGTAGTTAAAGGTGAAGTTGTGGCGGATGTCAAAATCGGAGAGTCCGCGGCCTTCGCGAGGATCGAAGTAGAGGCGCTGAGCGCTATTGGCGAAGGTGTCGCTAGCGAGAGAAGAGGACCCGGTGTCGATGCTCTTTCCGAACGCGTAGGAGAGACCGGCTTGCAGGCCCTTGGACAACTGGCGGGTCAGGTTCACTTGGAGGGCATGATAAATCGAGTCGGCATTCCAGAGCGTCCCCGATATCTGGCCGACGTTGGTATTCAGGCGCGTTCCCCCAACCGGCCAAAGCCAGCCTTGCGGCGTGGAGGACGGAAGAACGATATCAAAATCGTTCACAAAATACGGCAGGTGCACTCCGCGGGAGCCGGTGTAACCGACGGTCAGCACGGTGTCCTTGAAGAGCTGCTGCTGGATATTGAAGTTCCATTGCATGACATAGCTCCTGGGAGGATTGGGCTGAATGTAGGCGTAGCGCAGCGTGGGAGTGTTGAGCAAGGTGAACGCCTGGGTAGGGAACGAACCTTGTGGAAGCTTACTGATGTTTCCGAGTTCGAAGAACGGCGCGGACAAAATGGATGTCAGTTCGAACAAATAGGGCAACGGCAGGTTATCAAAGATGCCGAAGCCGCCACGAATCGATGTGGTTCCGTGTTTGAAAGGATCGTAGGAGAACCCGACGCGAGGTTCAATGTCAAGTTTGGTCGGATTGGAAAAGAAAGGCGATCCCAAATGCGGCGTGGAGGATGTTAACGACGGCAGATTGGAAAGCTTGCCCTGGACCTCGCTCGGCACGGTGGAGGGCTCGTAGCGTAGTCCGAGGTTAAGGGTGAGGTTCGGCAAAATGCGCCAGTCGTCCAGGAAGTAGCCGCCAACAATGGACTGGCGAATTCCACGCGGCGTGATCACTCCGCCAATGGGGGCATTGAAGGATGTGGGTTGGTCGGTCAGAAACGCTGCGAGAGAACCAAAGATGAATTGACCAGCGGGGCTGGCTTTGCCGAGTTCGTTATCTCGAATCCGCTCAAAGGAAAAACCGAACTTGAGCTGGTGGGCGCCAAAGATGGCAAAGGCGTCGTCATATAACTGAAAAGAGTTGAAGCGGAAGTCATACTCGCCGACTGCGCCGACGCCGCCCGGAAAAAGAGTGAGTCCGGTTGCGGTGATTACACCGACTGGGAGGCCCGGGAGGAAGCCCAAGGTTGTGTCCGCGGCCACTGGATTGAGCGCATTCAGGGTCTTGGGGGCTTCCGATGTGACGCGGCTATAACCGAAACGGACTGTGTTCGTGAACTTCGCGCTGATCAGTTGGGTGTCTTCGATAATGGCTGCCTGGCGCCGGGACTGTGTAGCGATTACCTTGGTATCGAAAGCGTCCGGACCGGTGGTCCGTCCGTCGTCAAACTGGTAGGTGCCGAATAAAGTGTTCTTGGCCGATATGGTGTGGTCGATGCGGGTGGTAAAAAAGTCTTCCCGCGTCGTCTGCCCGGTAGCCAGGTTGAAAATTCCGGTATCGCCATTGATCGCGCCGTTTGGCAATGGGTACAAAGCAAGATAGGGAACCACTTTCGGGTCCACCACAACATTGCCCGCGACGAGTTGACCGGTCCGCGCGGCGGCGGTAGGCACTACATCCACCTGCGTGGTGGTGAGGCTTTGACGGACACCTTCGTAGTCGCCAAAGATGAACGTCTTGTCCTTGACAATGGGACCTCCGGCATCGGCGCCGAATTGATTGCGGCGGAATGGCGGCACGTTCTTCGGGTCAAAGAAATTGCGCGCATCGAGATCGCTGTTACGAAGAAATTCGTAAGCGGAGCCGTGCAGCTCATTGGTTCCGGAGCGCGTCAGCGAGTTGATTACGCCACCGGAAGTGCGTCCGTAGCTGGCCGGAGCGTTGTTGGTCACGACCGAGAATTCCTGGACGGCTTCCACGCCCAGGACCACTCCGAGAATGCTGCCGGGACCGCCGTTGGAGTAATCGTTGATGCTGATCCCGTCCACTCGATAGTTGTTTCCCTGCGGACGGTTGCCGCCAACGCTCAATTGGGTTCCCAAACCGCGGTTGGCGCGTTGGTTGCTAATCGCGAGCGGGCTTTGGTCGACGGTGGTCACTCCCGGCTGCAGCGTCGCGAGCAGCGTCCAGTCGCGCCCGTTGAGCGGAAGTTCGCGGACGGTCGTGGAGTTGAGGGTTGCATCCAAACTGGAGGTGCTGAGTTCGATATTCATAGGCGTCCCCGTGACTTCGATTCGGGTGTCGACGGATCCGGGGCTGAGAGCGATATCGGCCACCACCTGGGCGCCGATGGTGATCGTAACCGCGGGTTGTACAGCAGTGCCGAAACCGGCCGCAGAGGCGGCGATTTCATAGTTACCCGGCACCAGGTTAGGCACGAGGTAAAAACCATCGTCGTTGACCGCGACCGACCTCGTCACCTGCGTTTCTGTGTTCCTGATGGTTACCTTCGCCGCCGGCAGCGCGGCGCCGCTGCTGTCCTTCACTACCCCGGAAACGCTCCCGCCGGCAACTTGTGCCAGGCTGAGGGGACAAAAATTCAAAATTGAGAACGCAACAATTGCTGTACTCAAACATGCTGCATTCAAACATGCTGCACTCAAATAAACTCTCTTCATCGAGACCTCCTTGCTAAACGTGGCAAAAACTCGGACTCGACCGGCCCAGGGGACCGGTGCGGACCCTCTATGGCTGCGGCTTGCCGAACCAAAACGCATGCTCAGCGCCGGCCCAGGCAGCAGTAACGTAGCTCATGGCCGGATCTACGGCGTAATATTCTTCTTCCTGCGTGAGGACGGAAGCCGCGAACAATTCGTGAAGCCTGGCGCGGTTTTTCTCCCCAAGCGTACGATCGTAATGCTCTCCGTGCCGTTTTTCCAGGTCGAGACCCTCAAACGTCTCCGCCGGACGGATAACGAAGTAAGTCGTCCCCGGAACTCCGGATGAGACCTGATAAACCAACAGATGTTCGTCCACCTGGGCTTTCGTATGAGCCTCTACTACGATTTTCCGGTTCTGAAGATACTCGTCGCCATGGCCTGGGATGGTCAGGATCGTGATCACGTCGAAGTAGCGCACTTTCGACCAATCGAACTTTGCGCGATAGCTGATCTCCGGCTGAAGGATGGCTGAAATTTCGCGCCGCTGGGCCACCAGCTCTCCCGATTGCGCGGCGAATTGCTCCATTTTGCCTTTCAGCACGGAGGACTTTTCGATCTCTTCGCGATCGTGACCCCAACTTTCAAACGAGTTGTAGCCGGTCAAAATAAGCGCGTCGCCCGGGCCGGTCACCGGGCGCAATGCGACGTAACTGGACGGCCAATTCACGCCCTTGAGGTAGCGCGAGTATTCGGCCGCGACCCGCGCGAAGAGCGGCAGCTTCCCGCCTGCGATCGAATTGCGGGAGATGGTGAGAAGCGGAGGAGGTGCTTGACCTATTTCCGGACCCTGGGCGCAGAGCGGTGCGCTTAGCAGGAGCAGTGGAAGTAGTGCGGCAATTCCGCGTTGGGCGGGCCGGGAGCCGGGCCGGACAAACCGGCCGCCGGTCGTCAATTCCGAGTTGGGGCTCGATGCGAGCCGGAATTCTCCGCTATCCATGGTCGCCTTGGCGATTCCTCACAAGTTGTCCGTCTGGCATGAAACACTATCAGAGCCGACCTAAACGCACCATGAACGGGCAGGCCGCTCAACGAAGCGTTAGCCCCAAGTAGCGCAATCGTCCCTCTCCCCCGATTGGTCTTATTCATCGGAGAATGGACTTGTTGCTGAAAAAGTCTGTCCATGAGCGCAGTCCAAGCCGGTGCCTGGAGTTTCTACATTTCAGGTCTAAATTGTTTCGACTGTGTCGGGTCAAGCGCATTTGTGGAATGCAAACTCGGTGCCCAAACAGCCGGTCCTCGCCGTGGCCGCCTACAGCTCTTTGCTGCTGGCATCGCTGGTGGCCTTCGGCGCCGAGCGCGGAAAAGCTTATGCCGATCTCCCAAGCGGCGCCGCAATGCGAGGCGCCCTTCCTGCTTGGATCTCATCACGCTACTGCGCAAAGAAATGGCCTCCCAACCCCAATTGCTCGCTCCATTGGGGTTCGAAATCACCGATCAAGCCTTGATCCAGGCCGCTACCGCCTGAGAAAATGTGGAAACTCCAGGCCCAGGCTTTAGCGCGAGCGGCCCGCGGCGGCCCGTCACATGTATCGGAAACCTTGAGTAGGAGTGACGTCAAATGTGGGGCAGGTTGCCAACCTGCCGGGTTGTTTACCCGCGCGGGGGCTAGTAACGAGTGGACCACTATGCGCGGGCCAGCGGATGGGTTTCTGGAGAGTCTTTGCAGCCCCGGTCGAAACCTGTGCCAGCAACTCCTACGGCCCGGCGTCCCGTTGGCAATCGAGCCAGGGATGCTCAACTCAATCTCCGCGCGAACGTGATTAAGTT
>DATFZA010000354.1:0-4128 GCA_035314765.1 Bryobacteraceae bacterium | reverse complement strand
ACGGCGGAAGGCTTGGCCGTTACGGTCAAGGGCCAGAGCTTCCTGGTGGAAGTCACCGATCCGCGGAACTTCAGTTCGCGGGAGCAGGCGGATGCGGGCGCCGGCCGGCAGGAGTTGAAATCGCCGATGCCGGGCAAAGTGATCCGGGTGCTGGTCGAGGTGGGCGACCGGGTGCACGCCGGACAGGGATTGGTGGTGGTGGAAGCCATGAAAATGCAAAACGAGATGAAAGCCAGCCGGGATGGCGTTGTAACCAGGGTTGCGGCGAAAGGCGGCGACACGGTCTGCGCGGGCGACGTTTTGGTCACGTTGGAATAAGCTTTGCGAAAATAGTATTTGCCTTTTGATGTCCACGCATATGGAAGAAAAATCGCCGGGATCCTGGGTCTCGATCAATCCGGACAACGTCTGATGCCTCTGGTTGCGGGCCAATCCGTCCCGAGCGTAGCTCGGGACGTGTTGCAAGATCTGAACGCCGGCGACCTGTTTGCAAACTCCTATTCGCCGGAAGCGGCCTTGGCTGGGCTGTGGCTATATTTTTCGTATTTTGAAGAGTGTCACGAGATCGTGCAACGCTTGTCTGTGCCGGAAGGCGATTTCCTGCACGCCATTCTGCACCGCCAGGAGCCGGATTCGGGCAACGCCGCTTATTGGTTCCGCCGCGTCGGCCATCATCCTGTTTTTCCCGAGTTGTGTCAACAGGCCGATCAGATTCTCAAGAACTATCCGGAAGCTGAGTTTCGCACGGGCGGAAAATGGGACCCGTTTTCGTTCATCCTGTTCTGTGAGCGCGCGCGCCAGCAACCGAACTCACCATCGGAACGCGCCGCGCTGGAAATTCAGCGCGCTGAATGGCAACTTCTGTTCGACCGCTGCGCGAGGCCGTTGTAGGTGCGTCGCGGACGAACGGTGGCGCTGGTATTAGCCAGCGCTGTCGCTACAGTCCTTATCATTCTGGCGCTGCGGCGTACCGCCCCGCCGGAAATTCCGTTTGCCAAAGCGGCGCGAGAACCCATTGTCAGCACCCTGAGCACCAACGGCAAGGTGGAACCAATTGAATGGGCGTCGGCGCGCGCCGAACGTCCGGGAGTAGTCAAGAAAGTATTTGTTCGCCGGGGTCAGCGAGTGGCGCGTGGCGCCGCGCTGGTGGAGTTGGAGACCCGGGACGCGAGCGCGCAGTTGGCGTCCGCGGAGGCCCAAATCGCGCAGGCGCGGGCCCAGCAGCAGGCGCTGGCTTTGGGCGGTTCGCCGGTCGAGCGGGCGCAGATCGAAAACGACCTGCAGCGCGCGCGGCTCGATCTGGAAGCGGCGCGCCGCAACGCGGAAGCGGTGGACCGTTTGGTGGCCAAGCAAGCCGCGCCCGAAACAGAACTCACCGCCGCGCGCCAGCGCGTGGAGCAACTGCAAATCCAGGTACAAGGGTTAGAGGACCGGCGCACGGCGCTGGTGTCGGCGACCGACAAGGAGATTGCCGAAGCGCACCTCGATCAGGCGCTGGCCAGCGCCAATCTGGCGCGCAGCAACCTGGCTCTCAGCACCGTGCGGGCGCCGATTGACGGCGTGGTGTATCAGTTCGACCTGCGCATCGGGTCGTTCGCCAATTCCGGCGATTTGGTTGCCAACATTGGCAAGCTGGACCGCGTCCGCGTGGTGGTTTACGTGGACGAACCGGAGTTGGGCCGCGTGCGGCTGAACGCGCCGGTGACCATTACCTGGGACGCGGTGCCAGACCGGCAGTGGAAGGGCGCGGTGGATCGCTTGCCCACCCAGATCGTCGCCCTCGGCACGCGGCAAGTAGGAGAAGTAGGGTGCGTGATCGAAAATCCGGACAACGACTTGCTGCCCGGCACAAACATTAACGCGGAGATTGTTTCGAGCGCCGTGAAGCTGGCGTTAACCGTGCCGCGGTCGGCGCTGCGCCGGGAGGGGAGTGAAAACGGAGTGCTGGCGCTGGCCGGGGATCACTTGGAATGGCGGCCGGTGAAGCTGGGCGTTTCCAGCTATACCAAGGTTGAGGTGCTCTCGGGTTTGAACGATGGCGATTCGATTGCGCTTCCGAACGAGAAGCCGATCAAAAGCGGGACGAAGGTAAGCCCGGTGTATCCGTAGGCGCGGCTTCTTGGCGGGGTGAAACGTTGTTCATTCCCCGGTCACTATACGGACGGTCACATCGAGTGCCCGAATCAGAAAGGATGAGTAACGATGTCCACCAAGAAACATGGTGTTCTTCCAGCGGTATCAGATCCGATCCGGATCGTGCCGCTTCACACGCCTAAAGAGTTGTCTCAAGCAGTGGAAGGAGTTGCCGCGGCTCCGCCGCCGCATCTTTCGTATCGTGGCGGGCCATTGATGACTTCAGTGGAAATTTTCACGGTGTTTTGGGGCAAGCCTTGGACTACGGCGCCCCTGACTACGACGGCGCAGAACCTCAATAAGTTCTTTCAATTTATCGTGACCAGTCCATTGATCGATCAATTGATGGAGTATAGCGTGCCGCAGTTTCCGATCGGGCACGGCAGTTTTCACGGCACCGCGACCATCACCGCGCCGGCGCTGGGAGCCAGCGTCAGCGACAGCGCCATCCAACACATGTTGAACCAGGAGATCTCGACCAATCCCGCATTTCCTCAACCGGGTCCAAACATTCTTTACTTCGTCTATCTGCCCCCCGGCGTTATCGTGGTTCAAGGCGGGTCCAAATCCTGCCAGGCGTTTTGCGGATACCATAACGACGTGAACGGCCAGATTTTTTATGCCGCCATGCCCTATGCAAATTGCAATGGCTGCCTGGGCGGGCTTAGCACTCTTGATGCGCTGACCGGAACCAGCTCACATGAAATGTGCGAGGCGATCACCGATCCGATTCCAGGCCGTGGCTGGTACGACGATGTGCACGGAGAAATTGGCGACATCTGCGCGTGGAATTTCAAGAAACTCGGCGCTTATAACGTGCAGCTAGAGTGGTCAAACAAAGCCAACAAATGCGTCTGATTGAGTCAGGCCGAAAATAGGACCCCGGACTCCGGAGGAAACCGCTCAGGCGGCGCGCACTCGCTATTTTTGCGTAGCCTCGTCTGTCTTTACTCCCGCCACCGGCACGAGCGGATAACCCAATTGCCGCCAGGCTTCAAACCCGCCGGCCAGCGGCCTTACGCGCAGCACTCCCTTGCGCAATAATTGCAGCGCCGCACGGGCGCTCGATGCTTCGTTTGGTCAAGAACAGTAGACGATCACTTCCTTCTCGCGAGGGATCTCTTCGTGGCGTTGCTCCAGGTTCTGCAAGTCGATCCAGACTGCGCCCGGCAGCTTGGTTCCGTCGAACTCCAGTTCCAGTGCATTGCGCAGATCGATAATGGCCAGGTCGTCTCCCGCGACAATCATGTCCAGCAGCTCTTCGGGAGTGATACGCGCCATCCGCAATTCACGGATGAAGCGCTGCCGCTGATAATACTTCCAGCCGATGTAGGACACGAGAAGAATTAGCGCAAGTATGAGCACTCTGCCGCCGTAGTTGGAGAGCGTGCGCGCCACGTCCTCCAACTGATCGCGAAAAATATAGCCAGCCAAGAGATAGCTGCCGCACCAGAGCAACACTCCGGCCGCATCGAAGACTATGAACCGCCGCAACGGCATGCGGGTCAGCCCAGCCAGGGGCGGCGCGGCCGCGCTGAATCCGGGCACCCATTTGGCAAACAGGAGTGAATAAGCGCCCCTCTTTTGGAACTGATTCTTGGTGTTACTGACGCAGGAGTCCGGCTCCAGCGAAATACGGCACATGAGATTGAGAATGGAAGTGCCGCGAGTGCGCCCTAAGTAAAACCACATCAGGTCCGCGCACATGGTGGCTAACAGCGCGAGCGAAACCGAGGCCATAAACGAATACCTGCCCAGCCCAGCCAAAGCGCCCATGGCGAGAAAAACGGGCATGGTGGGCAAAGGAATCCCGGCTTGCTCCACCAATACGTTGAAGAACAACACCCAGTAGCCGTACTTGAGAAGAAACTCCGTTACGGCATGCATCGAGGTTATTGTACCTGTACACTTGAACATGGCTCGCACTATCCTTCTGGGCATGGCGCCCGCGCTGGCCCTCGCCGCGCTCGCGTGCGCCCAGCCGTACGACCTGGT
>DATFZA010000353.1:0-5549 GCA_035314765.1 Bryobacteraceae bacterium | reverse complement strand
CCGGACCTATGTCCGCCACGGTTGCCGTCAGTGGAACCTGTGTGCCGGCCGTAACAGTAGCCGGGGCCGTAGTGCTCAGCGTGTTTTGTGTTGGCGCGGATGCACCCAACAACACCGTGACATTGTCGCCCGAAAAATCGGAGAACGCGAGGTCCTGGAGTGCGTCGCCATTGAAGTCGGCCGCTACTGCGGAGAACGGCGCATTTCCTCCGGAGATGACCCCGCCCGGCGAGGGTGTGAATCCGCCCGCCGCGTTGCCCAGCAGAACGGTCACGTTGCCGTTGCCGCCGAGGCTCACGATGTCCGGCTTCCCGTCGCCGTTGATGTCGGTGGCCAGCAGCGCATTGGCTGCCGCCACGGAGAACGGGCTACCCCCGACGGCGTTGAAGCGTCCCGTGCCCGTGCCCAGAAAAACCGATACCGTGCTGTCTGAAGCATTGGCGACGGCCAGGTCGAGTTTGCCGTCCAGATTGAAGTCGCCGACGGCAACGCCCTGAGGGACCGCGCCTGTAGGATAGGGACTTCCGGGAGCGGCCGCAAAACCGCCTGCGCCGTTGTTCAGAAAGATCGAAAGATTGTTGTTGGTTTCGTTCACCACGGCAATGTCCGGCAAGCCATCGCCATTGAAGTCGCCGTTGGCCACAAACCGCGCTCCCGCCGTACCGTTCTGTACGCCCACGGTAAGCGCCGGCGCGAAGTTTCCGTGCCCATCTCCCAGCAGGAGCGTGGTGTTGGAAAAGGCGATGTCCAGATTGCCATCGCCGTTGAAATCCGCCACGGTCAGCGAGGCTGGACTGGGGCCGGCAGGCACCGGGGTGTGGAAGAACGGAAAGAATTCCCCCATGCCATTGCCCTCAAATACAAACACCAACGGACTGCTTCCGTCCGTGAACGCGAGGTCGACGTTGCCGTCGTTATTGAAATCGCCGGCGGCCAAGGCGAACACGGCGACTTCGGGGAAAATGTCCTGCTCCGGAGACGACGTAAATCCACCGCTCCCATCGCCGAAGAAAATCGTGATGCTGGAGGAGGTTTGGTTGGCGACCGCGAGATCGGGAATGCCGTCGTTGTTGAAGTCGGCGGTGACAATCATCTCGGCCCCTTGTCCGCCGGTAGTGAACGGACTGTTGGCGGCGGGCGACACCATTCCGGAAGGCGCGATGACGTCGAACGTCACCGGTATGCTGGCGTTAAAGTGGCCGGCCGCGCTAACCGTGATCGATCCCGCATTTATGCCTGCGGAGAGTCCCGTTGGGCTCGCCGAGACCGTCAGGGTTTGCGGCGATGCCGTGGAACCGGTGGTTGGCGCGACAGAAATCCAGGGTTGCGTAGGCGAAGCGGTGAAGGTAGCAGTAGCGCCGGCCTTGGCGCTGATAATTTCGATGGCGCTGGGAGGGGCGGGCGCCGCCGGGTCGCTGCTGCCGGTAAACAGCAATGCAGGCGGATTGCCACGCAACGCAGTGTTCAGCAATATATTGACGCCAACCGTGCTGGTGATGGCCAGATCCAGCCGCCCATCGCCGTTGAAGTCGCCAGCCGCAATGGAGGTGGCTTGTATTCCGCCGATGGCATAAGGGCTGCCGGCGGCCGGGCCAAAAGTCCCGGAGCCGTCGCCCAGCAACACGGCCACAGTGGCGCCAGCGGCGAAATTGTCGGCTATGGCCAGATCCAAATTGCCGTCTCCATCGAAATCGCCAACAACCATCGCATACGGAGAAGTTCCCGCGCCGGAATAAGGGAAGGCCACCGGAAATGTACCGCCTCCGCCTCCCAATAGAATGGTCACCGTGCCGCCGCCGGAACCGCCATTGGCGACCGCCAGATCGGGTATTCCATCGCCGTTGAAATCGGCTATTACGATCGCGCTGGGATTGCTTCCGGCCGAAAAGGGATTCGGCGCGTTAAACCCTCCGTCATTATTGTTCAGAAAAATATCTACCGTACCGGAGCCGTTGTCGGCCACCGCCAGGTCGGGTGAGCCATCGCCGTTAAGATCGCCAACCGTTACCCACGCCGGGTTGGTCCCGCTGGTGAAAAGCACGGTGTCAAAAAACGAGAGCCCACCGCCTTCATTTATATTCGTAAAGAGCACGGTGACCGAGCCGTCCGCTTGATTGACCACCAGCAGATCGGGGATACCGTCACCGTTGACGTCGGCCGCTGTCACGTACACCGGATTCGTCCCGATCCCGTTGCTTTGCCCCAGGGTCGTCTGCAAGGTGAATCCCCCTGCGCCATCGCCCGTGTAAACCGAAACCGTTGCGCTAGTGAGATTCACCACTGCCAGATCCGGGATGCCGTCCTGATTAAAATCGGCCACGACTAGCGAAGACGGAAAGACCCCGGTCACCGCCGGTGTGCTGTTGGGCGCGCTGAAGGCGCCGTTACCGGCGCCCGGAAAGACTTTCGCGGCGCCTGCATTGCCGCTGCTGTCGCAAGTGGCCACCAGGTCCAGTTGCCCCGTCAGATGGAAGTCGCCCACTCCCACCGCGAGCGGCCGGTTGACGCAAGCCGCGTTGATCGGACTACCCGGGCCTGCCACAAACTGAGCCAACCCGGCGGAGTAGCAAATCGAGACAGAGAGAACGATCAACGCAGCATTCGCAAAGAATTTCATTGATGAGAAGGTTTCCCCGATGTTCCCATGCGCCCAGCGTGGATAGCAACTATTTCGCGAAAAACAGTACCGCGTGGTCCAACCGCCCACGCGACGCCATGGGGCGAGTACTCGGCCGCGTTGATGTTGAGGTCGCCGACGTGACGCCAAGGCAAGCCCACTTCGATTCCGTTACTTCCGGCAGCCAGTGCTTGCCTGGTTCCGGGCTTATAGGCAACGGATGAGAGATACAACGCAGCCGCGCCAGCGGCCTGCCAGGTTCGCCCGCCATCGGAAGTCGATATTGCATTGGGAAGGGGCGTGCCGGTGGGGTGGGCATAGTCGCCGCCGACGGCCAAGCCATGCCGGCGGTCTCGAAAAGCCAGCGAGAAGATACCGGACGAACTGTTCACAGGATGCATGGGCGTTTCGGATACGGACCAGGTCCGCCCTCGGTCGGAGGAGTGGAACACGCGCGCCACGTTAGCGCCGCCGGTGCCGAACCAGACATCTTTTTCTCCATGCAAGGTCAGGCAAGAGTTACTCGCCGCGAACGCGCCTTCTTCGGCCAGCGCCGGTATCGACACTTGCCGCCAACTGCCGCCGCCATCTTCCGTCCGGAACAGCAGAAACCGCCCATCCACCGGATCGCTGAGCACAATACCGTTGCGCCGGTCCCAAAACGCAATCGTATCAAGAAACACGCCGGGTGTGTTTTGTTCGAAGCATATCGACCAATGTTTGCCGCCATCGCGCGTAAGATAAATCCGAGCGAACCCATCTTCGGCTTTGCCGGAACTCATCACCAAGGCGGTCTCCGCATCCCAGGCCC
Organism: Bryobacteraceae bacterium; assembly: GCA_035314765.1. GTDB lineage: Bacteria > Acidobacteriota > Terriglobia > Bryobacterales > Bryobacteraceae > DATFZA01. The sequence continues at coordinate 2,121 of DATFZA010000353.1, read as the reverse complement.
AGATACCGCGAAAATCCAGTTTCTCCGCGCCGGGAACGCTCGCCAGAGACCAGCTACGCCCGCCGTCGAGCGTGCGCAGCACCGTGCCCCCGCTCCCGCTGGCCCAAACCACCCGATCGCTTACCACGCGGAGCCCGCGCAAGCTGGCCGTGGTTGGCACGGCGGCCGGCTGCCACGATTGACCCCAGCAGGCGGCCATCAGGGCAGACAAGGCAATTATTCGAGTCAGCACGAACGCATCTTACATCAGGGTATCCGGCGCGTCGGGCGTTTCCGGACGGACACTCGCGGAGATATCATCTGCTACACCCCGAAATCCGAGGTTGCCGGAACAAAGAACACGCGCTTAGAGCCCAGCGATTGGAATGAGGATTGCCCATCCGTGCCGCTGCATTTTCAATGCCGGTTCACCCACGTCAGCCGCGACCGCACCTGCCACCGTAGCGAGCTTCGTCGAAGGCCGTTTGTGGGGGGACAGTAATTACGCAGTGCCTGAACGGTCCGGCGCAGAAAAAACTTAGGCTTGTGCCCCAGGTCAGGGTGTGCTATTCACTGAAGGTCTGTCTAAGTCCGACGACGATAGACGACTTCAGCGTTGTGAAAGCATCCACGGGTGTGAGTCCTCGGTGAAATGCCCATGAAGAACAATATCGCCTATCAGGAGATCGAAAATGGCGCGCTTGTCCTCTTGCTTCTCCGGGAGAGCAAGACTTGGGAAGAGTTGTGTGGACGATATGCTGACGCCGATCCCACGCAACTCCAAATCAATACAACCACGATGACCCTGCGGGACAAGCTGTTTGCCATGCGCGATCTGGGGTTATTAAGTTTTCAGGATGAGCAGACGGCAGACGGCAGGAAACCGGTCGGAGAAATCAAAGAAACGGACCTGTGGTCGAAGATTCGTGTGGCCTTCGGCGGCATGAGCCTGCACGAGGCGGCAATGCTTTCTCGACACTCGAACGGAATGGCCGTTGCTCCCGTCTTCGGGCGCCCCGGCCAGTTAGAAGAGAAACCACATGTCTTCGTCCTGATGCCGTTTAAGACCAAGTTGGAAAAGGTCTACACCAACCATATCAAGAAGATGGCCGAGGAGTTGGGCGTCATCGTCCGGCGTGCCGATGAAATCTTCTCGCCAAGGCCCTTTATGGAGAAGGTCTGGGAAGGCATTTGCGCCGCCGAACTCATCATCGCCGACTGCACAGAGAAAAACCCGAATGTCTTTTACGAAATCGGCATGGCCCACACCGTCGGCAAGAAGGTCGTGTTGATCACGCGGTCGGACAAGGACATCCCGTCCGACATAAAGCATTTCGACTATATCCCATACATTTATGACCCCGAGGGCGCTGAGGCATTAATCGAGAAACTTAGGACATTTCTCAAGTTGCATTTTAGACTCTGAACCACACGGGATGGCGATGCCATCATGCGACCGGTTTAGATGTGTCGCCCAAAGAGATAAGTGGGGTGATGGCGATCGGGTGCGGCATCATTTGGATCCGGCCACGTTGCGACGCCGCCCCGGGGAAGAGAAGCCAATCAAGCCGACACGAGTGCCAGCGCATCGGCATCACCGGAGCTCCCTAATTCCGGCGTAGACCGGCGCAGTATTCCAGTTACATTTTTGCCTTCTCAGCTAAAGGCTTTCCCTTAGGAGCCGATAGTAACCATGGGACCGCTCAAAACGGGCCTTTCGCCGAATGAACGAACTCTCTCCAGGGCTGGCGGACGCCGCCGACGTGCTCAGCGATCAACTGCACGCGCATCTGCAGCGTTTGGCCATTCTTTTGGCGCCGCATGCGGCGTCCCTAGACAGGCGTTTTCTGGCACATCTGAAGAAAAGCGGCGTTGAGCCGAAGATCCGAATCGCCCTAAATGCCCTGACCCCTGGCTCCGCGGCCCGAATTCTGGCCTCTGGCGAACCGGCGTTGAAGTTCATCGAGCAGGTGGAGTACCACGGCCGCCGTCTGGCCAAGCTGAATTTACCCCCGGCTAGCGTGGCAGAGGCGCTGCACGAGTACGACCACCTGCTGGAGCCTATCCTCAAGCAATTGAAACAGGCTGACTTATTGAACTTTCAATGGGTCCGTGAGCAATTGCAGTTCTGCGTCATTCTCA
>DATFZA010000352.1:0-7615 GCA_035314765.1 Bryobacteraceae bacterium | reverse complement strand
CCCTCCGTGAAGCAGTAGCGCAGAGTAGCAAGGGCAGAGTAGCAAGGGCAGAGTAGCAAGGAACGAGTAGCGAGGAATGAGTAGCGAGGAATGAGTAGCGAGTAAATGGACAAAGAAGTTCTGGTTTATGTGGACCTGCAGGGCCAACCCCACCTTGTCGGGCGTTTGTGGGCGCGCACGCGCAGGGACCGCGAGAGCGCGACTTTTGAATACGAGCCGAACTGGCTGCAACACCCGGAGCGTTTCTCTCTTGAGCCCGCACTCCACCTTGGCCCCGGCCCATTTCACACCCCATCCGGCAAACCGCTCTTCGGCGCCATTGGCGACTCCGCGCCCGACCGTTGGGGACGGGTCTTGATGCGACGCGCGGAGCGTCGCCGCGCCGAACGCGCCGGACAGACACCGCGCACCGTCAGCGAAATCGACTACCTCCTCCTGGTGGACGATGAAGCCCGTCAGGGCGCGCTGCGCTTTGCCGCGCGGGCAGGGGGCCCGTTTCTGGCCGAGCCCAGCCCCACCAAGATCCCGCCGCTCATAGAACTGCCGCGCTTGCTCTCCGCCGCCGAGCATGTCCTCAACGACACCGACAGTGACGACGATCTGCGGCTGCTCCTGGCGCCCGGTTCGTCGCTTGGCGGCGCGCGTCCCAAGGCCTCCGTGCGGGACCGCGACGGCCATCTCGCCATCGCCAAATTTCCCAATAAAGGAGATGAAGTAAACGCCGTCCTGTGGGAAGCCGTGGCCCTCACGCTCGCGGCCAAGGCGGGTATTCCGGTCCCTGCCTGGCGGCTCGAAACCGTGGCCAGCCAGCCCATTCTTTTGTTGCGCCGTTTTGACCGGGAGCGGGGAACCCGAGTGCCGTTCCTCTCCGCGATGAGCATGCTCCAGGCGAAAGACAACGAGACACGCAGCTACCTGGAATTCGTAGACGTCCTCCGCCAGCATGGCGCGGCGCCAAGAGAAGACATGCACGCGTTGTGGCGCCGGATTGTCTTCAGCATCCTGATTTCAAATACGGACGATCATCTGCGCAACCACGGCTTCTTATGGGCCGGTCCCGCCGGATGGCGCTTGTCGCCCGCCTATGACCTGAATCCGGTACCCGCCGACATCAAACCGCGCATCCTGACCACTGCGATCGATCTGGACGACGCCACGGCCTCGATAGAACTGGCGCTTCAAGTCGCCGGCTATTTCGAACTAGAGGAAGATCAGGCCCATAAGATCGCCGGTCAAGTGGGCCAGGCGGTTGCGTCGTGGCGGAAGCAGGCGGCCAAGCTGGGCCTCACTCTAGCGGAGATCGATCGGATGGCGTCGGCTTTCGAGCACGAAGACCTAAAAGCCGCTCGAAGCTTGGCCTCTCAAAAGATCAAGAAGATGACAGCGAAGGGACTATAGCCAGTTCCGCACGGCCGCCAAGGCGTTCCGATAGTCGATCTGCGTCCACGGACCGGGATGGAAAATGTACAGCCGCTTTCCGCGCGGCAATTTCGCAACCGGCTCGTCGATTGAAATTCCGAAGCTATTCTGGCACAATCCCACGCGAAATTCCGAGCCGGGCTGGTAGCGATCCGGCCCCATGCGGAAAAGCATCGGAATCGCGTCGTTCACCGGCAGATCGCGGATCCAGTCGTCGTACTGGCACCAGGACGCCAGCGCCGTGATCACCAGCGGCATGGCCACGCGGCCGCGTACGCATTGCAATAATTCCCGATAGAAAGCGCGTTCCGAGGATTTGGCGTCGAAGTCGAGCTGCAAAGCGCGCACACCGGCCAACGCGCCAGGCTCGATCACCATGCCGCAAACCTCCTGGACCGCGCGGGGAGGCGTCCCCTGCGACTCGATCCTTACCACCGCCATCAGCATGGTACCCGGCGGCACGTGCAATGGCTGAAAGCGCGGCCGAATTCGCGCCTGCCCATTATCGAGCAGCACGGTCCGCGCCAGAAAAGCCACGCCAACATCGCGCGGGTTGACAAAGCTCATATCCTGCGGACTTTCCCACGCCCAGAGCATCACGCGAGGGAATTGCGGGAGTGGATCGCGCCGGCAGCCGGTCAGCATCAACACCAGGCACACCAATTGTGGAGCAGGATAGTATCCGGCGCGCGGGTTAGTAACCCGCTGCAGGTTGCTAACCTGCCGCACCCGTCCCACTAATTGGCGCCGGCAGCGTTCTTTTGCTCTTTATCGTACTCGCGCAGGACGCGCTGAACGTATTCGACCGTCTCTTTATACGGCGGGACGCCGTTGTATTTGTCCACGGCTCCGGGTCCGGCATTATACGCAGCCACCGCCTTGGACACCACACCGTCATATTTTTCGAGCAACTGGCGCAAATAACGGGCGCCGGCGTCGGCGTTTTGCGCCGGATCGTGCGGGTCGGCGTTCAACTCGGCCGCCGTGCCGGGCATCAGTTGCATCAATCCGATGGCGCCTTTGGGCGACAACGCATCGGGACGATAATCAGATTCCGCGCGCGCAATGCTGTGAACGATGGCCGGGGGCAACCCGGCCCGTGTTGCGGCCCGAGTGACTAAGTCCCGCGGTGACAGCTTTAGCTCGGCAACCGCAGCGGCAGGGGTCGCCGGAGGGGGCGGGGGAGCAGGTGGAGGCGGAGTATATTCCTCTACTTCGAAGCCACGCACCGAAGCCGAGGGCAACTGAATCACGCCCTGAGCCGTCACCAGTTTGACGGCATCGCCCTCGACGCTATGCGAATCGGCGTGGATCCGGAATCCGTTGTCCAGCACGGCGTATTCGCCTGCAAACAACCCGGACGCGACGCACAAAAAGATTGGGATCGCCTTCAAGGACACAGGTACCTATAGTTTATGACGCAAGCGGGACCCGGAACGTGGACTAGGCCGGCGCCACCGGCTCCCGCCGGCAACGGATCTCGCGCACGGCATATATCCTTCTCCCCTGGCTTTCAAAATACGTCCGCATCAGCACTTCGCCCAGCAAGCCGGTGCTGAACATCATCAGCCCCGCCAGAATCAGCAGCACCCCGAAGATGAGCAGCGGGCCGTGGTCGGTTAACATTCCGCGACCGCCGAAAAGTTTATCGATGCACAAGCCACCGAGAATCACGCCGCCCAGGCTCAGACTAGCCAGCCCAAGCCGCCCGAAAAAGTGCATCGGCCGGGTGAAATACTTCAGCAGAAAGCGGATGGTCAGAATGTCGAACATGACATTAAACGTCCGGCTTAAGCCGTAGTGCGAATCCCCGGATATGCGCGGCGTGTTGCGAATCGGCACCTCCGCGATTCGCGCCCCATAAAAACTCGCCAGCGCGGGAATAAACCGGTGCAATTCGCCGTAGAGGTTGATATCTTTCAGGATTTCCGCCCGATACGCTTTGAAGGTAGTACCAAAATCCCGCAGCTGAATGCCGGAGGCCTTGGCCATCAGCCAGTTGGCAATCCGCGAAGGCAGTTTGCGGGTCAGCGCGTTGTCTACTCGGTCTTTCCGCCAGCCGCTGGCGATGTCATAGCCCTCTTCAATCTTGGCCAGCAGGGCCGGAATATCGTCTGGGTCGTGCTGCAAGTCGCCATCCAGCGAAACAATGATGTTGCCCTGGGCCTCGTCAAAACCCGCCGACAACGCAGCCGTCTGCCCGAAATTCCGGCGCAGGCGGATTACCTTCAACCGCAAATCGGTCTCCACCAGATTCGCCAATAGATCGAAACTGCGGTCCGTCGAGGCATCGTCGACGAAAATCATTTCATACGGTTTCTGTAGCCCCTCCAGAACGGCTGTCAGACGGTCGTAGAGCGGGAGGATGGAAGGCTCCTCATTGTGAATCGGGATAACGATGGAGAGCATGGCCTTATGACCCTTAGTTATAGTCTACAGTCTACACAAACGCTACCATCATCATGTGGACGCGATTTATTGCGACGTCAGTCTTCCGGTTCCGCTCGAAAATTTGTTCACCTACCGCCTCATCCCCACGCTGCGCCCTCGCGTGAAGGTGGGTTGCCGCGTGCTGGCGCCGTTTGGGCAGCGCAGGCTGAACGGCGTAGTGCTGCGCGTACACGACGAGGCTCCCTTCGGGCAGGTTCGCGAAGTACTGCAACTGGTGGATGAAGAACCGGTCCTCGATGCCGAGTTGATCGCCTTGGGCCGCTGGATCGCCGCCTACTATTGCGCGCCCCTGGGCGAAGTCCTGCGGGGTATGACGCCGCTAACCGGCGAAATCCGGCGAACCAAGCTCTATTCGCTGACCGACAGCGGCCGGGATGCCGCGCGCCAACTGGTTCTCGCCACCACGGACAACGACCCCGCGATCGAGGTGTTGCGGTTGCTCGAAACCCGCCCGCTTTCTTCCGCCGCGCTGCTGCGCAAACTGCCCAAATGTACCGCTGCTTTGCGCGGGCTGCACAAGAAAGGTTTTGTGGAAGTGGAGGACCTGCAGGCCGATCGGGATCCCCTGCGCGCTTCGGCCGACCGGCTGCTCGCGACCTTTCTCCAGAGCGCCACGCCCGATCTCAAGCTGACCAAGGCGGAGCGTGAACTGCACGCTTACCTCGAATTGCACCCCGGTACTCACAAGCTGAACGAACTGGGCAAGGTTCTCAAAGACGCGAGTCCCGCCGCGCGGGCCCTGGCGCGGAAAGATCTCATCACGCTCGAAGCCGAGACGCCGATTTCACCGTCTCTCCCATCCACGCCCCGTCAATTGAACGTTCACCAGCGGGCCGCCTTCGAGGAAATCACCCGCGCCTTGGGAACCCGGCAGTTTAGTGCGTTATTGCTTGAAGGCGTGACCGGCTCCGGCAAGACCGAAGTCTATCTGCAGTCGATTGAGTCGTGCCTGGCGATGGGCCGCAGTGCTTTATTGCTGGTTCCCGAGATCGGCCTCACGCCCGCCGTTGCCGGACAATTCTTCAGCCGTTTCGGCGATCGCGTGGCCATCCTGCATTCGGCGTTTCATGATGCCGAGCGGGCCGAGCAGTGGCGGCGCATCCGCTCCGGCCGCGCCAGCGTGGTGGTCGGCACGCGGTCCGGCGTATTCGCCCCGGTCCGGAACCTGGGCCTCATCATCGTGGATGAAGAGCACGACGCCAGCTACAAACAGCAGGAAGCCCCGCGCTATCACGGGCGCGATGTGGCCGTGATGCGCGCCCAGGAACTCCAAGCCGTAGTCGTGTTGGGCTCGGCCACGCCCAGTCTCGAAAGCCGTTACAACGCGGAAAAAAACAAATATCGACTGCTCACCCTGCCGGAGCGCATTGAGAGCCGGCCCATGCCGGAAGTCACCGTGGTCGACATGCGGACCGAGTTTCTCGAAACGCGCAAGCATTCGACCTTCTCCCGCGTGCTCCTCGACGCCATCGAAGAGCGGCTGGCCAAGGGCGAGCAATCCATGCTGTTGCTCAATCGGCGCGGCTTTTCAAGCTTCGTCGCCTGCCGCGCCTGCGGCGACCGGGCGCAATGCATCCATTGCTCCATCACCTTGACGTATCACCGGCGCGACCGGCGCATGCTCTGCCACTATTGCAATTACGCCCAAAAAGTCCCTACCGTCTGCGCCAAATGCGGCAGCGAACATCTGCAATTTCTCGGCTCCGGCTCGGAGAAGGTAGAAGATGAATTGCACCAGCATTTTCCGCAAGCCCGCATCGCCCGCATGGACCGCGATACCGTTTCCGGCAAACGCCATTTTGAGAGCATTCTGCACGGTTTCCGCGCGGGCGACTACGACATCCTCGTCGGCACGCAGATGATCGCCAAAGGACACGACATCCACAACGTCACGCTGGTGGGCATCGTCTCCGCCGACATCGGTTTGGGCATGCCGGATTTTCGCGCCGCCGAACGCACCTTCCAACTGCTGACGCAAGCCGCCGGCCGCGCCGGCCGCGGCGACCTTCCAGGTATCGTCTTGGTGCAGACCATCAACCCGGATCATTACGCCATCCGCTTCGCCGCCGCGCAGGATTATCCCGGCTTCTATGAAAAGGAGATTCAATTCCGCCGCTTGCTGCGCTATCCGCCGTTCAGCGCTCTCGCCAATGTGCTGGTGCGCAGCCCCCGCGTGGAAGACGCGCTGAGCATGAGCACCGAGATTGGCCGTTTTCTCGACCCCGTTCCCGAAGGCCTGCGAGTGCTCGGTCCCGCTGAGGCGGCAGTAGCGAAACTGAAGAGCGAATTCCGCTATCAACTGCTCTTGAAAGCAGCCAGCCGCAAGCGCCTCAATGAAGTTCTGCAAAACGTACGCGCTTTCGTCGCCGAGCGCAAGTGGAACGCCACCGCTTTGATGATTGACGTCGACCCGCTCACTTTGCTGTGACAGACCTCGTTCGCAGTCTGACGGAAAACCTGGTGTGCGGAATGCAGTTCTACGGCCGCGCCCGCCCATCCGGGGAAATCCGCGACGGTCCGGCCCACTGTCTTATTTATTGCGGACTCAACTATGCCGCTTTCAACGCCGCCGTCTTGCATGCGACGCTGGTGTCCGGCGCGGCGCATTTGATGCGCCTGATTGAAGAGGCTCGCGATTTCTATGAGCCGCGCGGAGTTCGCTGGACATATTGGCTGTGCGACGCCTCGCTCGATCCGGCGCTCGTCCGCGAGACGCCCAGAATCTTCCGGCGCTACGGGATGCACGTGCTCACGGAGGCGCCGGGAATGGTGGCGGATTCGCTACCTCCTGGCCAGCCGTTAATCGATGTGCGCCCGGTCGCCGACCCACCCACGCGCGTGGCGTTTGCGCGGATCATCTCGGCAACCTTCGATATTCCGCAGCCCGTGTGCGCCGCGGTCTATGAGCATGAGCGGGCTTGGCGCGGCGATATGCACGGTTACGTGGGCTATATCGCGGGCAAGCCCGTGACCACCGCCGCGTTGGCCGAAGGCGGCGGAACGGCCGGCTTCTATTCGGTAGCCACGCTGCCAGCGTATCGCCGCAAAGGCTACGCGCAGGCCACCATGCGGCAAGCATTGCAGCAGCGCGGAGGCCCCGCGCGGACCGTGCTGCAGTCGACGCAAGCGGGCTTGAAGCTATACGAGAAGATGGGCTATCGCGCGGTGACGACGTTTCGGGTGTTCATCGCCTGATATCGCGAGAACGAAAGGTACCAGATATCAGTGCGCTATTCCTCTTGATTGATACAATTGAAGAGAGAACAATGGAACAGCGCGTTATTACCAGTGACCCGGAAATTATGAGCGGAACGTCCTGTTTTCGCGGCACGCGGGTACCGTTCAAGAATTTGATCGACTACCTCGAAGGCGGCCATTCGCTTGGCGAGTTCCTGCGGCAATTTCCGTCTGTTACGCGCGAGATGGCAGTGCAGGCGCTTGAGGAAGCGAAGGAATCCCTTCTCGCCCGGATCGCGTGAAGATCCTTCTTGATGAATGCCTGCCCGTCGATTTCCGGCACAGCTTCGCAAAGCACGACGCCCACACGGTCGAATGGGCTGGTTTTAAGAGCAAGAAGAACGGCGAGTTGCTGCTGGCTGCAAGGGAACGCCGGCTATGACGTGCTGCTGACGGTAGACCAGTCAATGTTGCACCAACAGCGTTCCTCGAAGCGCAAGCTCGCGATCGTGACGCTGGGGTCGCCCACCAACCAAATTGAGGACCTGCTGCCCCTAGCGGATGCCGG
>DATFZA010000351.1:0-5605 GCA_035314765.1 Bryobacteraceae bacterium | reverse complement strand
CGCCATAAAAACGCTCGAGCATGGCAGCGGTAATTTCCGGATTCGTCGGCCAGTGGCCTTGGTGCTGGCCGGCATGGGTCTCGTACGCCCCAAGCGAGTCGGGATCGGGCTGCACTACTACGCCATTCTCGATAAACAGTAATCCCATTTTGTCGGTGGGCATCCGAGAGACAAACGATTCGGCATCGTCCAGCGCCTTGCGAAGCCTGCATAATATGTCTTTTGCATCCAGCGGTTGGGCGCTTTGCAAAGCTCGCCAGTCAGCCGCGGGATAGTTTGAGTTGCGCCGTATTTCGGCGATCAGACCTTCCGGAGTAAAGCCTGGCGATTTTTCGACAGCAGCCCAGATAATGGCACCGAGCGGAAGGATGGTCTCATGTATGGTTACAACGTCGACCAAGTCACGCACCTCCCTCCGGCCTGCCGCCGCCATGACCTTGTTCGCAGCAAGATCGACCGGATGCAAAATATATCCGAAGGTATCGTCCCGTAATGTTGGGAAAAATCGGAAATCACTATCGGCGACCCATTCCAGCCGGGTGCTGTCGTTGACACGCTTTACCTCGGCAGTGTAAATCAGTGGCAACTGCCGAAGCCAGGAAACATCATATCCCTCCATCTCAAGGGCCTTTGCGTCAAGCAAGGCTGCGGCGGCGACCCGTTCCTCCCGATCGTGAAAAACGTCGATATCCCCGGAATAGCGCGGCGCATTCCGGTTCAACGGAGTCGCCCCCGCCACATAACTCTCAGGATCGCGGTGTGAAGCGAGCAGCCGAAGTACGTCGCTTTGAATTTTAGACAGCGGCACGACACGCCTGCTCGATCTGTTCGGCCAGCACCCGAGCCTCGCGGTCGCCTTCGATGCGCAAGGCACGGGCGACGACCAGCGCGTCTTCCTTTGCCGGATTCTCCAACATGCGCTTGTTCCAGAGCGCGCGGACGCCATATTTAGTAAAGGCGAGCCGATAAAGCGCGAGGAAATCTTCGGGCGGTGTCGGATGCAAGGTCACAGATTGCGGTCCTCACTCAGAGAATCAGAAAATCCGCGTTTATCGGCGTTCATCGGCGGCCATTAAGCCTCCGCTTCACGACACCAGCGCGTGCGCCACGCGCGTGGCCAACTGATCGAAACTCAAAATCTCATACAACGTTGGATCGGACATTATCCGCGCCACCAGCGCGCTATGCATGGCATGACCCGCGCGCTCGGCGATCACATGCCCCAGCAGTGGCTTCCCAATCAGCGCCAGGTCGCCAATCAGATCCAGCGCCTTGTGCCGGCAACACTCGTCGGCGAAACGCAGGCCACCGGGATTCTGCACGCCCGTCCGGTCAAAGCAGATGGCATTCTCCAGGTTGGCCCCGCGGATCAACCCCATGTTCCGCAGTTGGTCCAATTCGTGGACAAAGCCAAAGGTGCGCGCCGGCGCAATCTCCTGGGCGTAGCGTTCCGGCGTAACTTCCAGATCAATCGTCTGGCGCCCGATCATGGGATGGTCCCACGCGACGTCACAGGTCAAAAGAAACTGATCGGCGGGCAGAATCGAGATTCGCTTGCCTTGGTTCTCCACCATCACCGGCCGGCGGATCCGCAAATACCGCCGCCGCCGCCGGTATTGCTTCAGCCCCGCTTCGCGCAACAAATCGACATAGGGTTGACCGCTCCCATCGAGAATGGGCACTTCCAGATTGTCGATTTCAATGAGCGCGTTGTCGATGCCCATGCTGTAGAACACGCTGAGCAAATGTTCGGTAGTGGAAATGAGCACGCTCTGGCGCATCAAACTGGTGGCATAGCTCACCCGCGCCACATAGCGCCAACTGGCTGGGACGGCGAAATTGTCCAGATCGGTTCTTAAGAAAACGATTCCCGTGGAAGGCGGCGCGGGCAGGATACGAATCGAAACCGGAACTCCATGGTGGAGACCAACACCCTTCGCGGATACCGGGCGCTGAACCGTGGTCTCAAATCGCATTTCCACTCCCCAGTCGCCACTGTCTAAGTGAGGTACCGTAGCCGGCGCCTGCATCGGCGGTATAAGACTCATGAAAGGCTCTATTCTAGCAATAGCTAACCAACTTGTTACCCGTATGATTTAAAACGGTTTGTAAAGTTTCGTATGTGGCAAAATCGCCACACGTTTTGGAACAAATGCGTGGCGGAATCGCCGCAGATCCACGCTATCCTGGAGGTGCGAATGCAACGTCCCCGGCTTTTCCTGATCGATTCGTTCGGCTACATTTTCCGCGCTTACCATGCGCGTGCTCGCACCGGAGCGCCGCCCATGCGCACCACCACGGGTATTTCCACCGAGGCAGTTTACATTTTCCACAACATGGTCCGCAAGCTGAGGGAAGCGTACCACCCCGAATACATCGCCGCCGTCTTTGAAGCCGGCAAAACATTTCGCGAGGAGGCCTATGCCGGGTACAAAGCCAACCGCACCGAAATGCCGCCCGACTTGGGCGACCAGATCCCTTACATCCGGCGCCTGCTCGAGGCCCAGCGCGTGCCGATTCTCCAATTCCCGGGTTTTGAAGCCGACGATGTCATCGGCGCTATCGCCAGCAAGGGTTGCGCTGAGTGCGATGTGGTGATCGTGTCCAGCGACAAAGACATGCTGCAACTGGTGACGGATCGCGTGCAAATGTACAACCCAGTGAAAGAGGACGTCTGGTACGATCCCGCCACGGCTGAGGAGTTCATGGGCGTGAAGCCGTCGCAGGTGGCCGACTTGCTGGCCTTGAAGGGCGACTCGATCGACAACATTCCCGGCGCGCCGGGCATCGGCGACAAAGGAGCGCGCGACCTGATCCGGCGCTTTGGCTCGGTCGAGAATGCCCTCGATCACGCCGCCGAGGTGGAACGCAAAATGTATCGCGAGAGCCTGCAGAACAACCGCGAGCAGATCCTGCTGAGCAAGAGACTCGCCACCATTGATTCCACCGTCCCCATCGATTTCGATCTCGCCGGCCTCGCGGCGCAAGAGCCGGACATGACCGAGCTGAAGAAGATTTATAAAGACCTGGAGTTTTTCAGTCTGCTGAAGGAACTCGGCCCGGCTGAAGATTCGCACACCCGGGACTACGCTACGCTCGAAACGCGCGAGGCCGTCGAGCAATATCTGGCGGCGATCCCTTCTGGCACGCCGGTCGCCGTGGCCTTGCAGACGCCCAGCCGTCCCGAGGATATGCTGGCTGTGAGCATGCTCGGTGTGGCGCATAAGGCTGGCGAAGCGCGCGCCTTTTCGCTCGATTTTCTGGACGCCGCCCGGCCGTTGCTCGAAGACCCAAGCCGTCCGAAGATCGCCCACGATGTTAAGGCGTTACTGTTGGCGCTGGCTAAGCACGGGATTGCGCCTCAGGGTTTTCAGTATGACGTGTTGCTCTACGCGTTTCTGATCTGCGCCGACCCTTCCTCCTGCACGCCGGAGATCCTGGCCGAGCGCTATCTGGACCGCAAGCTCAGTGCCTCGGCCGAGGACCAGGCGGATTCCACGCGCACCATCTTCGATCGGATCAACACCGAGATCGACACTCAGGCCCTCCGCGACATTTACCAGAAAATCGATTTGCCGCTTACATTCACATTGGCGCGCATGGAGCAGACCGGAATCCTTATCGAGCCGGCACAGTTGAAAGTCCTCTCCGGGCGTATGGACGTGGAGCTGCAGCGCCTTTCTTCGGACATCTACGATCTCGCCGGCAAACCGTTCAACATCAACTCCCCGCAACAATTGGGTAAGGTTCTGTTTGATGACATGCAGCTTCCCGCGCCGGTCAAATATGGCAAAGGAAAAACGATTTCCACCGCCGCCGACGTTCTAGAAGGGCTCGCGCCCAATTATCCCATCGCCAGCAAAGTTCTGGAATATCGCCAGCTTTCCAAGCTGAAGGGTACTTACGTTGACGCGCTACCGCTGCTGATCGATTCTGCCACTGGCCGTCTGCATACGACCTTCAACCAGATCGGCGCCGCGACTGGGCGCCTCTCGTCCTCGAATCCGAATCTGCAAAACATTCCCATCCGCACGGAACTGGGCCGCGAGATCCGCGCCGCCTTTGTGCCGCGCCCAGGATGGACGATGGTGGTGGCCGATTATTCGCAAATCGAGCTGCGGCTGCTGGCGCACTTCTCGAAGGATCCGCGTTTGACGGACGCGTTCCGCAATGGCGAAGACATTCACACCCGCACCGCCGCGGAAGTCTTCCGTGTCCCGCCTCTCATGGTCACGCCGGAGATGCGGCGCGGGGCCAAAGCAGTCAATTTCGGGATTGTCTATGGCCAGACACCGTTTGGTTTGGCGGCGAGCCTGGGGATCGACCGTAAGGAGGCCGAAGCCTATATTCAAGCGTACTTCGAACTCTATGCGGGCGTGAAAAAGTACATCCAGGCGACGGTCGCCGAAGTGCGGAAAACCGGCTACGCCACTACGCTGTTTGGCCGCAAGCGCCCCATCCCGGATATGCACAGCCGCAACCCCAATGCCCGGTCTTTCGCTGAGCGCACGGCGGTGAATACGCCTTTGCAAGGCACCGCGGCCGACCTCATCAAGCTCGCCATGATCCGCATCGACAAGCTCCTGGAGCAGGAACACAGGCAGACTCGCATGCTGCTGCAGGTGCACGACGAGCTTGTGTTTGAAGCACCGCCCGACGAAGCTCCCGCAATCGCAAAGATGGTCAAGCATGAAATGGAAAGCGTGCAAGCTCTAGCGGTACCGTTGATTGTGGATGTCGGGATGGGGCCGAACTGGCGCGACGCGAAATAGGTCCGACTCCGATTGGCCGCCCCGCGCCCGCCGCTGTCTGGGCTAAAATGGGGAACATGAGCACAACTTCGCTCATGACATTCGCCGAATTCGAACTTCTTCCCGACATCGAAGGGAAGCGGGAACTGATTGAAGGCGAAGTCACGACCATGCCCCCACCAGAACTGACTCATTCGCGTATAGGCAAGCGAATCTTCATTTTGTTTTTGGCTCACCTGCCGGAGACCCGCATCTGGCCCGACCACACCGGATACCGCATAGCCCGGGGATGGATTGAGCCGGACGTCAGCGTGAGTTGGCCCGATCAACGCCGGGACGCAAAATATTTCGTCGGCTCCCCGATGATCGCCGTTGAGATCCTTTCACCTGGCGAGGAGATGGATCCTAAGCTCACGTTCTACTTCGCTGAAGGCGCACTCGAGGTCTGGGTCATCGACCCCAAGCGTAAGACCATGACGGTGTACTCGCAGCAGAACGATCAAGTGGTTCGGCGCGTGGTGGATCGCGAGTATCGCTCCGAGGCCGTGCAGGCGACCTTTTCGCTAGCCGAAATCTTCGAGTAGAAAACCCCAATTACCCAGTTCGGGACGGAGAAACTCCTCGCAGCTATTGCGGTTTTGTTCGGCTCCGGGCCCACCGGCGCAACGCAAGAAAGCGTGGTGTCCCAACACTGCGCTGACGTCTAATTCTTTTTGGGGGCCATTGGGATCAAAGCGCGAAATCACAGCCAGCGGCCCAGGAAGCCCGGCTTCGCGATGCCCTTCGGAGAAATTCGTTGCTCCAGAAGGATACGCCAATCGTTTTGTTGGACAGCGTCTTTGAAAAGGCGCTTC
>DATFZA010000350.1:0-11431 GCA_035314765.1 Bryobacteraceae bacterium | reverse complement strand
CCGGTATTTCTGCTCTGGTTGCTCTTAAATCAAACGCTTTTCGGACTCTCGGCCCCGCTATGGCACCTGAGCAACGTCCTCGTCCACGTCTTAGCCACAATCTTGTTTTACGCGCTAGCCCGGGAAGTCACTGGAGACACTCTCACCGCCGCCATCGCCGGCCTCATCTTCGGCCTGCATCCAGCCCACATCGAAAGTGTGGATTGGGCCTCGGGCATCACCGATCCCTTGCTCGCGGTCTTCTTCTTCGCCTCGCTCCTGCTGTTTCTCAAAGGCAACCATGTCTGGTCTCTAATTTTCTTCGCCATCAGCCTGCTGGAAAAGGAAACCGCGATCGTTCTTCCGGCGATCGTCTTCGCGTACACTTGGCTTTTTCGCCGCGAAGGCTCGCGCGTGCGCTCGTCGATTGAGGCCACTCTGCCCTATATTTTCGTCGTCGTGATTTACCTTGGCGTGCGCCTCGCTGTCATGAAAGAGCTGACCACCGTCCTCACGCCCGTTCCCTGGGCGGCTATGCTCCGAACCTGGCCGTTGCTCGTGGTCTCCTACCTCAAGCACCTGATTTGGCCCTTTGGCTTGAGCCTCTTCTACGATTTCCGGCTGGTCGATTCGGCAACCTCCCGCAACTTCATCCAGCCGATGGCGATTCTGCTGGTCATCGCTACGGCGCTACTTCTGTTCGCCAGGCGCTCTCGCTACGTGGCCCTTGCCGCCGTCCTCCTCTTTCTGCCCTTGCTCCCGGCCCTGAACCTGCGCACCTTCGCCGACATCGAACTCTTCCATGACCGCTATCTCTACTTGCCGGTCGCCGGATTCGCTTTCCTTGTCGCCCTCGCGCTCCGCCAAATCCCCATGCAGAACCTGCAATACCTGCTCGTTATCTTGATCGGCGCCGGTCTCGCCTACGGCACAGTGGTCCAGAGCCGGCCTTGGCGCGAGAACTTAACCTTGTTCGAACGCGGTATCGAGAGCGCCCCGAACAATGCCATAGCCTATCAGGGCAAAGGAACCTCGCTCCTCTTGCGCGGCTCGATCGCGGAAGCCGTCCCTTGCTATCGGAAGGCTCTGGAACTCAATCCCAACATGCCCGAGTCCCTCTATTCGCTGGGACGCGCCTACTACGAACTCAACATGCTTCCCGAGGCCGAAACCTACCTGGAACGCGCCGCCAACTTGGGCGTCCGTCCGGCCTTGCCCGCGCTCTACTACGGCATGGCCAAATACAAACAAGGCGACCTCGCCACGGCCGAACGCGCCATCCGGTTCGCGCTCCAGAATCGCGGCCCGGACGACTACCGCGAATACCATCTCGGCCTCGGTTTGGTCCTGAAGCAGAAGGGCGACCTCCAGGGAGCCCTGCGCGAGTTCCAAGCCGAGGCCCGGGAGAACCCCGATCCCTCCCAAGCGCTTGCCCAGATCGCCGAACTGCAGGCCGGGGCCAAAGAGCGTTAATCCCAGCCTAAAGCATCATTTTCTAGCGTATCGGAGACGCCCCGCCGCCTGTCAATTCGCTATGCCCGCCCGTCTAACCCCGGCCGTGACGTTCGGGGTTAGACGGGCGGCGCCACACGCGCCTAGTAGCCTGGCTGCTTGCCGTGCACCGTTCCCCGCGATTACCTTGGCATTTCTCTAATACTCGTCTCTAGTACTCGCGACTCAGGCAGACGCGGATCTTCTGTATCGTTCGTTTTGACACCCATGGCCATTTCGTCCTGGGCAGGAGCGACATTCTGTCTGCTTCCAGCGCCGCCAGCACACTCATCTCCTTGCAAGTATTCGGTGTTCGAAACGGCCTCGGGCTTGCCTGTAGGAAAGCAGTTCCTCACATGAAGAAAATCCAGATAATTCTGTCGGGCTTAGTACTGTCTGCGGTGTCTTGCTTAGCCGCGACCGAGGCCGACCTGGTCCGGCCCAAAGCCGGCCAGACCGTGGAAGTGATCGTCCAATATGCGAGCAGACCAACGACCGAACACCACCAGCGCGTGATTGACCGCGGTGGACGCCTATTGGGCCAATACCAAAACATGCCAATGGGTCATTATGCGGTGACGCCCGAAGCATTGGCAGACTTGGAGGGTAACAAGGATGTCGTTTCGATTAGTCCGAACCGCCGGGTGCGGGGCTCCGAGGACCACTCCGACTATTCGGTGAACGACGGACCGCTAAATGACCACTATCTAGCGATCAACCGATGGAAGGCGAAAGGAGTAGGCATTGCGATTGTCGATAGCGGCATCAACAGTGCGCATCCCAACTTCAACGCTTGGGCCAGCACTACTTCGCGCGTTGTCTACAGCCAGAGCTTCGTTGGCGGAGATACGAACGATGAATACGGCCACGGAACGCATGTGGCCGGGATCGCCGCGGGTCTCGATAACGTCATTGCCGGTATCCCCGACGCCACGCGATGGTTCTATGGCATCGCCATGGACGCCAGCATCATCAACCTGAAAGTGCTGGATGGCGCCGGCAGCGGCACCGACGCGAGTGTCATCGCCGGTATCGATCGCGCCATACAGTTGAAAAGCGCTTATAACATTCGCGTCATGAATCTGTCGTTGGGCCGGCCGATTTATACCTCTTACAAAACCGATCCGCTCTGCCAGGCCGTGGAGCAAGCCTGGAAGGCGGGCATCGTGGTCGTGGTTGCCGCGGGCAATAACGGCCGCGACAACACGCATGGGACCAATGGCTATGGCACCATCACCGCGCCAGGAAACGATCCATATGTGATCACCGTGGGCGCGGTCAACGACAAAGGCGATTGCGACCGCGGCGACGATGTGATCGCGACGTATAGTTCCAAAGGGCCCACAGCGATCGACCACATCGCGAAACCGGATCTGGTGGCGTCCGGCAACCGTGTCGGCTCCTATCAGTCGCCGAACGCTTTGCTGACCACGCAGTTTCCAGGCAATCGGCTTAACTACAACGTCTACAGCGCTTCGGGCGCCAATACGCCTTCGCCGTATTACTTCACGCTTTCCGGAACCAGCATGGCGGCGCCTTTTGTGACTGGCGCCGCGGCCATGCTGGTGGATAAAGATTCCACCCTGACGCCCGACATCATCAAGGCCCGGCTGATGAAGACCGCCTGGCGAGGGTTTCCGGCCAGTATGTCGACCTACGATCCGACGACCAACACCACCTATACCGCCACGCATGACTTCTTCACTATTGGCGCGGGAATGGTGGATGCCTGGGCAGCCTACAACAGCACCGACACGGCGTCTGGGACCGCTGCCTCTCCGCAGGCTTATTACAACCCCGCCACCAAGACGGTGATGTTGAATCTCAACTCGACGTCGGCGGCCAGCATCATTTGGGGGACCAACCTGATTTGGGGCACTAATCTGATCTGGGGAACTACGAATGTGAACGGTATGAGTCTCATCTGGGGTACCAGTTTAATTTGGGCCACAAGCACGGTCTCGGGCTTCGGCGTGATCTGGGGCAGCGGTTCGCCGTGGGCGCAGTCGAATGAGGGTACTGAGTCCCTCTCGATCGCCGCGAATGGGGAGAATTAACCGCCATGGACCTGACGAAAGAAAAGGAAATCACCGATATGAACAACAAGCGAGTTTGCGCGATGAGGAAACGGATGATTCTCGTGTTGGCCGTGGCCTCGGCTTGGCTGCCTGCTTCGGCCGGAAGCAAGAAGCATTCCGGCGACCTGGATGCGCTCACTGGAAATGTGCCCGTGATCATTACTTATAACCAGACGCCCCCCAACACCCACATCCAGAAAATCCAGGCGGCTCAGGGAACGGTGCAATGGAATTTGACGCACGTGAGGGCCGTGGCGGCCACCATTCCGGTGTCGGCGCTCTCCGCTTTGGAGGCCGATGGCGCGGTAACATATATCGCCCTAGACCGTGTGGTCAAGCCGACTTTGGACTATACCACCGCGGCGGTCGACGCCAACGCGGCGTTTCAGAGTGGTTTTACGGGAACGGGCGTCGGCATCGCGATCGTGGATAGTGGCGTCAACCACCACCCCGATCTCAAGGACGCCAGCGGCAAGTCCCGGATCGTTTATAGCCAGAGCTTCGTGGCGGGAGATACTCTTACATTCGACGAATACGGCCACGGCACGCATGTCGCGGGAATCGCCGCCGGCGATGGAGCGAGTTCCACCGGTTCGCAGTTCACGCATACCTTCCGGGGATTGGCGCCGGGCGCCCAGATCGTGAATCTGAAAGTTCTGAACGCCAGCGGCGTCGGTACCGATAGCTCGGTGATCGCCGCGATTGACCAGGCCATCCAACTGAAGAGCACTTACAATATCCGCGTCTTGAATTTGTCCTTGGGCCGGCCGGTATTCGAGAGCTTTACCCTCGACCCCCTGTGTCAGGCGGTGGAAGCTGCCTGGAAAGCCGGCATTGTTGTGGTTGTGGCCGCCGGTAACGACGGGCGCAATAACACGTATGGCAACAATGGCTACGGAACCATTAACTCTCCCGGAAACGATCCTTACGCGATCACCGTCGGCGCCATGAAGACCGAAGCCACTTATTCGCCCGCTGACGATAGGATCGCCAGCTACAGTTCCAAGGGGCCGACTCTTTTCGACCACGTGGTGAAACCCGATTTGGTCGCTCCGGGAAACCGCGTGGTTTCAGACATGACGCTGGCGAGCCAGCTATCGTCCACCTACCCGGCCAATCAAGTGCCGCTCACCTCTTACGACAGCGCGCCCACCCCACTCTTGACCTCGTTGGGCGTCACTAACTCCGTGACCTATTTCCGGATGAGTGGCACCAGCATGGCGACGCCGGTAGTGAGCGGCGCCGCTGCGCTGATGATCGGAAACAACAGTGGGTTGACTCCGGACCAGGTCAAGGTCCGGATGATGAAGACCGCCGGCAAGAACTTTCCGGTTTCGAGCGTGGCGGTCGACCCGGTGACGAACATTTCCTACACCAGCCAATACGACATTTTTACCATTGGCGCCGGGTACTTGAACGTGTGGGCAGCCCTGAACAACACGGATTTACCTACCGGATTGGCGTTGTCGCCGCCAGTCTCCTACAACTCGAAAACCGGCGCCGCGACCATCGGTCTGGGCACGGCCTATGGAAGCACCATCATCTGGGGCACTACCGGACTCTTTAGCAGCACCATCATCTGGGGGACCAACGTTTTCCTGGATGGAAAGACCATTATTTGGGGCACTACCATCATCTGGGGCACCAGCACCTCGGAGGCGTTCAACGCCCTCTGGGGCAACACCATCATTTGGGGCACCGGTACCGGATTGTCCAATTCGGAAACAATCGCCATCAACGGAGAGCAGTAAGCGAGGAACCGGAAAGAGCAGCGGAGTGAGGAATCTTCCCAGCGGCGCGAAAGTATGGATCGGCTTAGTGACCCTGGCCGGCGTGTTCGCCGCCTGGCGCTCTCTGGCCCTTTCCGTCGACGGTCTTCTTGCTCCCCGCTTCCTCTGCGTTCTGGCGCTGGCGTTGCTCTCGTCCGGTTTCAAGGTGAAGCTGCCCGGCGTTACCACCACGATATCGATCAGCTTTCTGTTCATCTTGACGAGCATCCTGGAGTTGGGCCTGCCGCAGACGATGGTGGTGGGCCTGGGCTCCGCGCTGGTGCAGATATTCTGGAACGCCCGTAAACGGCCGGTACTGTATCAGGTCGTTTTCAACCTGGCGGTCATCGCGGTTTCCGTCCGGGTCGCGGACCTGACCTTCCACTCGTTCCTGGCTCAAATGCTGGGAGGGAGCCTGGCGGTAAAACTGTTGCTGGCCACCGTCGCTTACTTCGCGCTCAACAGTTTACCCGTGGCTTGCGCCATTTCGATGATCGACGGCAAGCCTCTGACCGCCGTCTGGAAAGAATGTTATTTCTGGTCTTTTCCCTATTACTTGCTCAATGCAACCATCGTCTGTATTGTCCACTGGGTGATGGTCAACCTGGGCTGGGAGTTCTCCTTGCTGGTCATCCCGGTCGCCTGGGTCATGTACCGGTCTTACTCGCTTTACATTGGCCGCCTGGAAACGGAGAAGGAGCGTGTGGAGCAAGAAAAGGTTCACGTCGAACAGATAAACGCTCTCCACCTGCGCACTATCGAAACGCTGGCGCTGGCGATTGAAGCCAAGGACCACACCACCCACGAGCATCTGCGGCGCGTGCAACACTACTCGGTCGAGATCGGGAAAGAGATGGGCTTGACCGATGAAGAGCTGAATGCCTTGCGGGCGGCGTCCTTGTTGCACGACATCGGAAAACTGGCCGTGCCGGAACACATCATCACCAAACCGGGCAAGCTGACCCCCCAGGAATTCGAGAAGATGAAGATTCATCCCGTGGTTGGCGCGGAGATTCTGGAGCAGGTTAATTTCCCCTACCCGGTCGCGCCCATCGTACGGGCGCACCACGAAAAATGGAATGGCAGCGGTTATCCGCTGGGCTTGGCGGGAGAGGACATTCCCCTGGGCGCCCGCATTCTGGCCGCCGTCGACTGCTTCGACGCCCTGGCCTCCGACCGCCAGTACCGGCGCGCGGTCCCGCTGGACGAGGCGATGGCGGTAGTCATCGGCGAAACCGGCAAGAGTTACGATCCGCAAGTAGTAGAGGTGCTGGCCCGCCGCTATCGTGAACTGGAGGAAGAAGCGCTGCGGTTGAACAAACATGCGGCCAAGCTCTCGATCGACGCCCGGATCGAGCGCGGCAAGGCGCCCGACACCGGGTTCGAGTCGCCGGCCGTCGACGATCCAGGAGATTTCCGCACCCGCATCGCGGCCGCGGGCAGGGAAGCCCAATACACCATGGAGCTGGTATCGGACTTGGGCAATTCTCTGGGCATGGCGGAGATGCTCGCGGTCTTAAGCTCCCGTCTGACCTTACTGATTCCCGCCGATTCCATCGCCGTCTATGAGTGCAAGAACGAGCTGTTGAGACCCGTGTATGTGGACGGCCGGGATCGCATTTTATTCTCTTCGCTGCAGATTCCGCTAGGGGAAGGGTTGTCGGGCTGGGTTGCCAAGCACAACAAGCCAATCCTCAACGGAAATCCCAACGTCGAACCCGGCTATCTGAACGACCCATCAAAATTCAGCCTGTTGCGATCGGCGTTGTCGGTGCCCCTGGCGGGCCTCGAAAACATCGTTGGCGTGCTCACACTCTATCGCGCCGGGCCGGATGCGTTTGGGCCGGACGATCTGCGTATTCTCGCGGGGCTCAGCTCGAAAATCGGCGTTTCGTTCGAGAACTCGCTGAAATACCGTGCGCTCGAAGCATCGGCGACAACCGACTATCTGACTGGTTTGAACAACACGGGAGCCTTGTTTGAACGGCTGAATCATGAGCTGTCCCGGTGTGAGCGGGAAAAGACGCCACTCACGGTGATCATCTGCGACCTGGATCAGTTCAAACAGGTGAACGACCGCTTTGGTCACAACGCCGGCAACGAAGTGTTGCGGATGTTTGCCAAGGGGCTGGCGAAAATCTGCCGGAAGTACGATGTGACCGCGCGCCTGGGCGGGGACGAGTTTGTGATGGTGTTGCCGGGTCTCAAAGCCGGCGCCCTGGGCGAGAAGATCGTCGCCTTATCGGCGCTGGCAACGGAAGCGGGCCGCACCGTTTGCGGCGAGGAAATCATTTCGGCCAGCGTCGGCCTGGCGTCCTGGCCCGAGGATGGCCTTACCGCCGACGAACTGATCGGAGAAGCGGACCGGCGGATGTACGCCGACAAGAGTGGGCGCAAGCAGAAGCGGCCGTATGCTCGCCCGGCCTATGAACCTAAGGTAGCGGTGCACTGATCCTCGCCGGCGAACCAATCCACGGACCTTCTTGCTCTCACGGCCCTTTCTGCTCAAAGGATCTGTCATGAAACAAGCACTTCAACCGCTCTGTTGAAGACGCAGTCCAAATCGTTGATTCCACGAATCCGGCACGCGGCGTCTTCATCCCTTTTGGGAGGGCCGCAGGCCCATGGGGACTCCGTTGAAGACGCATTCCAAATTCCTGATTCTGCGAGACCGCCCGGCGGCAGCCGGTGCCCCAACGGAAGCGGGTTCAACCGCTCCCTGACGGTCGCGGCTCGGAACGCGTGAACGAGCCAAGGGGATGAAGACGCCTAAGGCCGGCCGGCAAGGTTGTCTGATTTAGGACGCTACCGGCCTAAATTTACGACGCTATCGGGCGATAAGGAACGCTGGAGGCTTGTATCGGTGCCAGAGACTCAGCAACCGGTAGCCGGGGACGAATCGGAACGGTGAGCACCTGGATTCTGCTGCTAGCGATTCTCGCCACGTTCTCAGGAGGGACCGTCCGAACTGGACATATTGAAGCCGGACAATTTGGAGCCGGACAATTCGGCGAGTCGCGCCGGCCGGGGCCGGCAGCTCTTTCGCCCGGCAGAATACTGTGGAAGAAAGACTACGTTCGCCCGCAATCCATACCGTTTCCGGCCGACAATCGGTTCAGCCCGGAACGGGCGCTTCTGGGCCGGACGTTGTTCTTCGATCCGCGTTTGTCGGCTTCCAAGATCCTTTCGTGTGCTCGCTGCCACAATCCGGGGTTCTCTTGGGGCGATGGGTTGCCGTTGGCGATCGGTGACGAAATGAAAGAGCTGCCCCGTCGAACGCCCACGATTTTGAATTTGGCGTGGGCCGATCTGCTGTTTTGGGACGGGCGGGCCGAATCGCTGGAAGAACAGGCGCTCCTTCCGATCGAGTCACGCACGGAGATGAACCAGCCGGTAGCCAGTATGATTCGGACCGTCTCGGAGCTGGCCGGGTATCGGCGCCTGTTTGAGCAGGCTTACCCGGGCGAAGAAATATCGCCGAAGACGGTAGGGCGTGCGATCGCGGTGTTTGAGAGGACGGTGGTCTCGGGCCGGGCGTCTTTCGACGAATGGATCGCCGGTAACGAATCCGCGATTGACGAAAGCGCCAAGCGCGGTTTTGACTTGTTTAATGCCAAGGCGGCATGCCGCAAATGCCATGCGGGCTGGAATTTCACCGACGACGGGTTTCACGATACCGGCGTGCGCGGCAAAGACCGGGGCCGGGGCCAGCTCCTGCCGCTTGAAGCCATGCAACACGCCTTCAAGACCCCCACGCTTCGCAACGCGGACCAGCGCGGGCCTTATATGCACAACGGCTCCGAACGTTCGCTGCAAGATGTGCTTGAACTCTACGCTGAGGGAGGGAGAGAGAAGCGTCCAAGTCTGGCCCCGGAGATAGTTCCGTTGCATTTAACGGCGCGAGAGAGGGCGGATCTGCTGGCATTTCTGAAGACCTTGACTAGCCCCGGCCAAGCAACTGAATTTCCCTTGCTACCCCATTAGAGAAAACAACAATGACGAGACGCACTTTTGCAAGAATCGCCTGCGCCGGTCTGATGTTCGCGATTCCCGGAAAGCCGGCCGAGCACCAAATTATCCAGAAGGACCGGGCCTTTTCGCAAACGGCGATCACCATCAAACCCGGCGACTCGATCGTCTTCAAGAATGCCGACGACGTCACGCATAACGTTTTCTCCGTCACGCCCGGAATGGAGTTCGATATCCGCCGGCAGGCGCCGGGCGGCTCTTCGTCGGTCCCGTTTGGCCATGAAGGCGTCGCCGAGGTCCGCTGTTCCATCCACCCCAGGATGAAATTGCTAGTGACCGTTAAGAAGTAACCCTGAAGAAGCGGCGGTGAAAAAGCGGCGGGCCGGGCCGATAAGTATTCGTGTCCCGCCGGTTAGCGAGTAGTAGCGAAGCAATCATCGCTCGATTACCTTCCACCGCGAAGCTCAGTCTTCTGCTCGTGCCTCTCGGCGCCATCGGGCTGGCGGTCGGACTGATCACCAAGGACGGCTTACAAAACAACGCCCGGCAACTGACCACGGCGCAAGAGATCAGAACCTTGGCCGCGACCTCGCTCGCGTTGCTGCTGACCCAGGACGACGCGTCCAAATCCATCCTCATCGACCTGGACGACGTAGCTTCGGATGCGCGCAAGATCAAGGCTTATGACGACAATAGGGCGGTGCTGGCGAGGATCGTCACTCTGGCGGCTTCTAGCCCAACCTTCCGCGAAGCCGGGGCCATCGTCAGCCAACTGAAGGTCCTGGATGAACAGCAACTCCAGCCAGTGAACACGGCAGTGATGGAACTGGTGGCCGGCGGCAAGCCCGACGCCGCGCGGAAGCTGTACTTCACCCAATATGAGCCGGCCCGGGGCCGCTATGAGGCTCTGCTCCGCCAAATGGGAGAAACAACGCGGATTGCGGCGTCGCAAGCCGCGCTGGATCTCGAGAAAAGAAACAACGCTTCCCTTCGTAACGTCTGCGTCGTCCTTGGTTTCGGGATGCTAGTCGTCCTGCTGGCCATCCGGATGGAGGCCGCCCGCAAGGCGGCCGAGCTGGCCAACCGCACCAAGAGCGCGTTCCTGGCCAACATGAGCCATGAAATCCGAACACCCATGAACGGCATCCTGGGGATGACCGAACTCATGCTGCAAACCGATCTCAATTCGGAACAGCGCGAATATCTGAATCTGGTAAAGCAGTCGGCCGATTCGCTCATGATTGTGCTGAACGATATTCTCGATTTCTCGAAGATCGAAGCCGGTAAGCTCAGCCTCGATCCCATCGCCTTTAACCTGAGCGACAGCCTGGGAGATGTGGTCAAGCTGATGTCCGGGCAAGCCCGCGCGCGCGGCATCGAACTGGCCTGCGACATTCTTCCTGGCGTGCCGCCGGTATTGGTCGGCGACGCTGGCCGTCTGCGGCAAGTGGTCGTCAACCTGGTGAGCAACGCTATCAAGTTCACAGCCCAAGGGCGAGTCGGTCTGAGAGTGGAATTGGAGTTGCGTTCCGAACAAAAACTCGAGGAACGAAATCCTCAGGGAGGCGGCATTATCCTGCACTTTCAGGTCACGGATACCGGGATCGGCATTGCACCCGAAAAACAGTCCCGAATCTTCGACTCGTTTACCCAAGCCGACAATTCCACCACTCGCCGGTACGGGGGCACGGGACTCGGACTTACCATCAGCGCGCAGTTGGTCGGTATGATGAACGGAAAGATTTGGGTCGAGAGCCAACTCGGCCGGGGCAGCGCGTTCCATTTCACTGCCACCTTCGGAGCCGCGCCGCCAGAGGCGTCGAAGCCCGTTGGGGCGCTGGTGGATCTGGCCGGCCTGGCAGTGCTGGTGGTGGATGACAAGCCTACCAACCAAAGGATTCTGGTAGATACGCTCGGGAAATGGGGCATGCGGGCGGCCGTTGCCGGCAATGGCGCCACCGCGCTGGTGGAGGTAGAGCGCGCCATTGGAGAAGGCAGGCCGTATCCGCTCGCGATTCTCGACCTGGAGATGCCTTTGATGGATGGATTCGAGCTGGCGGCACGGATCAGGCGCAATCCAGGGTCGGCAGATATTAAAATGATCCTGTTAAGCTCCACGGGGCAGCGGGGCGATGCGCTGCGGTG
>DATFZA010000349.1:0-3437 GCA_035314765.1 Bryobacteraceae bacterium | reverse complement strand
GGGGTCCACCACGACGCTGCCCGAGAAAATCATCACTCCGTTTTCTTCGGCTAACGCGACCGGCAAATGTTGCCAATGCATCAAATCCCGGCTCACGGCATGACCCCAACTCATGTGCCCCCAAGTGTTGCCAAACGGGTTGTGCTGATAGAACAGGTGATACTCGCCGCGATAATAGACCGCGCCGTTGGGATCGTTGGTCCAGTTCTTGGCCGGGCTGAAATGGAAACGCGGACGGTAGGGTTCCTCTGCTAGAAGCAGAGCCAGGGCGGCCGCTTGGAGCAGAAGCACTGCCACGCATGTCAGTATCAAGAGGCGCGTCATGTCGAAACCCAGTAGCCTGATCTAGACTACTGTATTTTCCGCGTCAGACGCCTGCTCACCGGCCTACGACCACAATCTGAAAACTGTCCGCCACCGGCTGTGGCCGCGTTTTCTTGCCTTCCTTCTCGCCCGCCGGCCCATACTCCGCAGTCGGCAAATACAGCTTGTGCGCTTTCCGGTCCACGGCAATGGTGCGCGCGCCGCGTTGCGTCTGGATCGTCGCAACCGGCTCGAATTTGCCCGGCGCGGTCTCGCCGACCATGGTAATCGTCCCGTCTGCGCCATTAGCGCTGAACGCAAATCCGTCGTCAAAAGCCACGCCATCGCTTCCCGCCCCAATCGCCGCCGTCGCCAGCACCTTTCCCGCCGCCGGATCGCTCACGATCATCAGTTTGTTTTCGCACACCGAATACAGGCGCGCTTTCTTTTCGTCGTATGCGAGACCGCTGGGGCTATCGCACGGCGCGATCGAGTAACGCTTGGCCACCAGAGCGTTCCCGGCGTCCACTTCCACGATCTCGTTCTTATCTTCGATGTTCACGTAGATGTGACCCTTGCCGTCCACCTGCGCGAATTCCGGCTTGCCCCCCATCGGAATCGATGCCGCGATGACGTTGCCGGATTTCGCGTCGATGGCCGTCGCATCGCTGCTGCGGCCGTTAAACGTGAATATGCGATGAGATATCGGCTCATAAATAATGGCGTCCGGATTCTGGCCGGTCTTTACCTTGCTCAGCACTTTGAGGATTTTGAGATCGAATACCGTCACATCGTTGTCTGCGCCATCGCTGGTGAAGCCGCGGCCGAGATCGTTTGCCACCGCAATCCCATGCACGCCCTTGGTATCCGGAATGGTTCCTACCAGCTTGTCGGTTGCAGTGTCCAGGACTTCCGTCTGCGTGCCGTGCGAGATATACAGGCGGTGATTGGCGCTATCGGCGTAAGCGTAGTCCCAACGCGTGCCGCCGCCGACTTTGATCTTGTTCACCACCTTATAGCTGGGCGGAGCGGCCATGGCGGCGGCTGCCACGAGTGCGAGCAGAGCTGGTTTCATGTCAGTACCTGTTATAGGGACGCAAGCTGAAGATTGCCTGAGGCTCGGGCTGAGCGCAGGGGAAAGACCACTCGAAAAACGGACCCGTGGCCGGGCGCGCTGCGGGCTTCAATCCGCGCGCCCTGGGTTTCGGCTAGATTCTTGGCCAAGGACAGGCCCAAACCGTAGCCTTCCGTGCTTCTGGCGCCATCTGCCCGGTAGAAGCGGTCAAAAATATGCGGCAGATCGGCTTCGCTAATGCCCGGCCCGTAATCCTGAATAGCAACCGATACTGTGGACTCGTTTTGTTCGAGCGTAATGACGATTGCTCCGCCATCCGGCGAATATTTCAAAGCATTATCCAACAGAGCCAGAAATAACCGCCGCAATGCCGGGGCGTTCCCGGATACTATGGCGCCTTCTTTGCCAATCGGCGCCTCCAGATGAATATTTCGCGTTTCCGCCAGGCTGCTCAACTCCGCGCACACCTCGCCCAATACCTCGCGCAAGTCGAGAGGCGAAAGCGGCATTTGGGCGCCAATATCCTTGCGCGCGAGAAGCAGCAGGTCCTCCACCATTTGCGACATACGTTGCGCTTCAAGGGTAATCTGCTCCAACGATTCGCGGTAGGCTTCGGGCTGGCGAGGCCGGCGCAGCGCCAGTTCCGCCGTGGTTCGGATGACCGCCAGCGGCGTGCGCAGCTCATGGCTGGCGTCCCCGGCAAACTGGGAAAGGGTTCTGACCGCGGATTCCAGCCGGCTCAGCATCCGGTTCAGAACTTCCGTCAGCGCTGCCAACTCGTCTCCCGTTTGGGGAACGGGCAGGCGCTCCGATAAATTCTCAATGCTGATGCTGAGAGCTGCCGCCGTGATGGCCTGCACGGGTTTCAGCGCGCGACGGCTTAACCACGCCCCGCCGATGCAAGCGATGGCAATCACCACCGGACTCAAGCCGAGCAGCAAAAGCCGCAACAAGTCCAGCGTGTGTGCGGCGGATTCCATCGGAGCGCCGAGTTCCAGATCGAAGCGCTCGTTCCGGAACTCGAACTGCCGGCGAAGCAGCCGGCCGTTGGCGATTGCGTTCTCCGGACAGCGGAAGTTGAAACCGCCGGTACCCCGCAGAACGATGTAATTTCCCGGCGCCAGGGCCTGGCAAAATTCGTTCAGTTCGTCGCGCACGCCGGCGCCCTTCTCGGCCGATTCGATCTCGAAATAGGCGGTAAATTGGTTGCCGCGGTGCTCGAGCTGTTGATCGATCTCGGCGATAAACTCGTGGCGCAACGCGAACCAGGTCAACGCCCCAAACAGCGCGAATCCCGAGGTCAACACCAGCGTGTACCAGACGGTTAGCCGGAAACCGATGGATCGCGTGTTCATTGCGATTCCGGTTCCTGCAGCATATAGCCAAAACCCCGCACGGTTCGAATCAGCTTCGGCTCCCGCGTGTCGATCTTCAAGCGCAGTTGGCGCATGAACACTTCTAGAGTGTTCTCGGCGATATCTGTGCCGAATCCCCACACCGATTCGAGAATTGTATCGCGGGTGATTACCCGCCCGCGATTCCGCATTAGCAACTCCAGCAGCTTATATTCGCGCGGAGTCAGGTTCAGCTCTTCCCCGGCCCGGCAGACGCGGTGGCTGGCCGGATCGAGACTGAGATCGCCCACTTCCAGACGCACTGGGCGAGGAATGGCGCCACGGCGGCTCACGGATCGCAGCCGGGCCAGCAGAACGTCGATCGAGAATGGTTTGGTGAGATAGTCGTCGGCGCCGGAATCGAGACCCTTCACCACATCGGCCGCACTATCGCGCGCCGTCAGCATCAACACCGGCGTCTGGTTGCGGCAGTCGCGTAACCGGCGAGCCACGGCCAGCCCATCCATAAGCGGCAGCATCACATCCAGGACGATTACGTCGAACGGTGAGCACTGCGCGATCTCGAACCCCTCCCGTCCATCCCGCGCCACGACCACCTGATGACCTTCCTCGCTCAGGACCTGGCGCAGCAACTCGGCCATCCGAGGTTCGTCTTCGACGATCAAGACCTGCACGCTTCCATCCTAGCCAATAAAGCTGAAGGA
>DATFZA010000348.1:0-2162 GCA_035314765.1 Bryobacteraceae bacterium | reverse complement strand
CGTTAGCAACATCACTTCTACATCGCGAAAATTCGCCGACCCGATGCTGAGGTCGTTCAGTTTGCCGACCGGCACCGTGGTTTCGTCGAAGATCGTCAGCATGGTGGTGCGGCGCAACAGCGGAAGACGCAGCCGCCGCGCAATGCGCTGGTCAAGCAAGGAAAGGGAAGCCCCGGTGTCGACGATCATCCGGTAAGGACCAGTGCCATTGAGATAAACGTTGACCACCGGTATCTGATGAACGAGCTTCAGCGGCACGATCACCGGCTCGGCGCTCAAGGGCAGAAGCGCCGCGATGAGTGCCAGCCGAAACATTACGAAGATATTACAGTATGGTTACATTTGTGTCAATCATCATTCTATGGCTAGCATCGAAACGCTGAGTGGCGCCCCGCGAACACGACCCAACCCCGTGCGCCCGCTACAATCGGGAAGATGACCAGATTGGCATGCGCTTGGCTCTGTCTCACCGCTCTAGCCTCAGCGCAGAAACCGGCATTCGACGTCCAGGCGTTACTCCAGATCGCCCGCATTTCCGATCCGCAGCTTTCCCCTGACGGCACGGCCGTGAGCTTCAGCGTGCAGCGAGTGGAGCTGGATCAGAACAACAAGCCTATCCAAATCTATACGGTCCCTAGCGCCGGCGGCACGCCACGCCAGATCACGCATGACGGCTCGCTCAACCAGCGGGCCCGCTGGTCGCCCGATGGCAAGCGCATCGCCTATATTTCCAACCGCGGCGGGTCGTCGCAAATCTGGTTGATGGATCCGGATGGGGAAAATCCCCAGCAGGTGACCACTCTTTCCACCGAAGCCGATGGCGTTCTCTTCTCGCCGGATGGGAAAAAGCTGCTCTTCACCAGCAACGTCTTCCCCGATTGTGACGACGATCTCTGCAACAAGACTCGCCTCGAAGACGAAACCAAGAGCAAAGTCAAAGCGCGAAGCTACACTTCACTCCTGTACCGTCATTGGACCGGCTGGCAGACCAAGCGCCGTTCACATTTGTTCGCCATGGATCTCGAGGGAGGCCGGCCCAAGGACCTGACGCCGGGCACTCGCGACGTGCCGCCATTTTCTCTGGGTGGTCCGGACGATTACGCCATCTCGCCCGATTCCTCTGAGGTCGTCTACGCGATGAACGCCGATCCGTCCCCCGCTACGAGCACCAACTCCGATTTATATGCAGTCCCGATCGATGGCGGCGATTCGAAGAAACTCACCACCAGCCCCGGCGCGGACCTGTCTCCGCAATACTCTCCGGACGGGAAGTCCATCGCCTATCGCAGCCAGGAGCGCGGCGGTTATGAAAGCGACCGTTGGCGGCTGGCCGTGCTTGATCGCTCCAATAACCGGACCTCCATTCTCACCGACAGCCTCGATCGCCCGGTCTCCAGCTTCGCCTGGTTTTCCGATTCCTCGCGCATCTTTTTTACCGCGCAGGATCGCGGCCGGCAAACGATCCAGATCATCCCCAGTAAAGGCGGCGCCACCAAAGTAATCGCCAGCGGCGCGCAAACGCTCGACGACCTGGTGTTCTCCGCCGACGGCAAAACCATGATTTATACCGGACAAAGCGGTTCCGCGCCCACCGAGATCTTCCGCATCTCCTCCGGTGGCGGCGCGCCCGTCGCGCTCACGCATCTCAACGATACCTTGCTCGCGCAATACGGGCTCAAGCCGCTCGAGGATTTCTGGGTGGAAGGCGCCGACAAAGCCAAGGTACAAAGCTTCATCGTCAAGCCGAATAATTTCCAGGATGGCGTCAAATATCCGGTGCTGTTCCTGATCCACGGCGGCCCCGAAGGTGAATGGGGCGAGAGTTGGACCTATCGCTGGAACGCCCAGGTCTTCGCGTCCGCCGGCTTCGTGGTTATCGAACCCAACCCGCGCGGTTCCACCGGCTACGGCCAGAAATTTACCGAGGACATCAAAGAGGACTGGGGCGGCAAGCCCTATGAGGACATCATGGCTGTGGTGGATCACGTGGCAGCGTTACCCTATGTGGACGCCGATCGCATGGCCGCGGCCGGCGGATCTTACGGCGGCTACATGATCGACTGGCTGCTCGGTCACACCACGCGTTTCAAGTGTCTGGTATCGCACGCGGGCGTCTATGATTTGCGCAGCGAGTTCGGCGCGACGGAAGAATTGTGGTTCCC
>DATFZA010000347.1:0-9668 GCA_035314765.1 Bryobacteraceae bacterium | reverse complement strand
ATTTGCCTCCACGCCGCCCGGATACAACGCGGCCAGCGGCTACGAAATTAATCGGGCAGCTGTCTTTCCATTCTTCTCTCAAGACATTGAGTGGGCTATGGCCTTCACCATCCCTACCGGGCCAAACTTTGTCTTCACCGGGTTTGTTGTGCCTATGACGTTCTCCGGTTCGGCAGCCGAAGTTGATTTCACGCTTGCTTCCGATGCGAGCGGTTCGCCCGGGTCGCCAATTGAAACGATTGACATTTCGTTGTCGAACGGGAGTGAGCTCTACACGGGCGATTCGATGCTCCAACCCACCCTGATATCGGGCGCAACTTACTGGCTGGAAGCCGCGATCGACCCGGCAGATACTGGAAATAATGCAACCTGGAATTCGCCAGTTAACGTTATTACTGGCTTATTTCCTGGTGTAGTGGCCGACCGCAATCTTCCGATGTTTCCGAACTGGTCGGCCACAACCGCCACCCAGGCCGCCTTTGAAATCGACGGAACCGCGGTTCCCGAGCCGCAGTGCGCGTGGGTAGTCGTTTTATTGCTGCTTGGCGCCGCGATATCAAGGCGTTAGCCGTGGCCGGCGTGTCGTTGACAAAGAATGCGCCGTCCAGCTTGACTGCCACTTACCGCAGTGATGAACTGGACGGGTGCGTGTTCTGCTGGTGTTTGCGGTCATGGCTGGAGCATGGGTGCAGACAACAGATAGCGCTTCGTCCCGAGGCACTGGCCTTCTCGAACAAATCAAGCAGCGTGTCATAGAAGACCTCGCGAGTGTACCCAACTATGTCTGCGTCGACTCCATCGAGCGGTCCTTGTGGATACCCAGGGGAGCCTCAGTTCAGACGTCTTGACAGGGTGCACCTCGAGCTTGCGGACGTACAGGGCGCCGGACGGTTCTCATGGCCGGGCAATTTCATTTTCAGTCATCGCGGTGACTGACGGACCTTTTGCGGAGACCAAACAAGTGATTGGCGGCATTGCCATAATTCAGGCAAGCTCGAAGCAAGAGGCGATCAAGCACACTAAGTACTTCCTCCAAGTTGCCGGTGGAGGCGAAACGGATTTTCGGCGAGTACACCAGGCGCCGACACCGAGCACGACCGATGGTCAAGGAGAGCCGGCATGCCGACTTTCGCCATGCTCCGCAGCATTGCCGCGCAGTTCCGGTTGCGTTTTCCTGGCGGGCCTGGCGCGAACCGACGCACCTGAAAACCGGCCTTACTCATACCGCAGCGCCAGAATGGGATCGATGCGGCTGGCTCGCCGCGCGGGGATTAGTCCCGCTAACGCCGCTACTACAATCAGCACGGCGACACTGGTCAGCGCGGTCGACGGGTCGCCGGGCTTGATGCCATAGAGCTGCGCCGTGACAAAGCGACCCAGCCCCATGGCCGCCGGAACGCCGATGGCCAGGCCGATCGCGAGCAGCATCAGCACCTCACGCATCACCAGCCAGATTACCGAACCGGGTTGCGCGCCCAGCGCCATCCGCAAGCCCAATTCCTTGGTGCGCCGGGCCACCACGAATGCCATCACGCCGTAAAGCCCGATGGCCGCAAGCAACGTGGCGAGCAAGCCGAAGCCGGCGGAGAGCAGCGCGATCAAGCGCTCTGTCAGCAGCGTTTCGTCCAACTGACCGCCCAGCGTCTTCAACTCGTAGACCGGCATGGCGGCGTCGAGCTTGCTCACCTCGCTCTTGATCGCAGAATATGCCGACGTCGGACTCAAAGCGGTTCGTACGTAGAACGCACCGGTTTGGTTGCCCCAGTTGGGAACGAACACTTGCCGCCTCACGCCCTCGCGTGGGCCTTCATAGAGCGAATCCGCGACTACTCCGACGATCTCGATGTCGAGCTTCGTGCCGGGCCCGACGCCACGGCCGATGTGGCGTCCCAGCGCGCTCTGATTTCCGAAGAAGTGCTGCGCGAAATGTTGGTTGACAATCGCCACGTGGGAGTTATCCCGCATATCCCGCCGGTCGAAATCGCGGCCTGCGAGTAACCGCTGGCCCATGGTTTCAAAGTAGCCCGGCGACAGCGCGTTCATGAACGCCTGCATATCTTCGCCGTCTTTGGCTGGATGGCCCTCTACCGAAGTGCTGCTGTCCCACTCGTCGCCGTGCAACAACGCAACCGCGGCGAGCGCGGCCGATTTGACACCTGGAATCGCGCGGATGCCATCGAGCAACTGGTCGTAGAAATTGACCGTCCGCTGCACGTCGTAGCCGTTCAGGGCAGGGGACAACTGGAATGTGACCAGGTTTTCGGGATCGCGGAAGCCGGTATCGGTGGCTTTGAGGTTCATGAGGCTGCGCACAAAGAGCCCAGCGCCGAAGAGCAGCAGAAAGCTGAGCGCCACTTGCGCCGACACCAGGCCTTTGCGCAAGAACAAAGATCCACCTGAACCGGCGATGGATCCGACGGCGTCCTTCAACGTGCTCCACAAATCCGGCCGGCTGGCGCGCAACGCCGGGGCGAGACCGAATACCAGCGCGGTCAAGAAAGTGAGCGCTAGCGTGAAGGAAAGAATCCGCAAGTCTGGTCTGGCTTCGATCAGCAGCGGGTTACCTTCGGAAGGCATCAGGGCTAGCAAACCGCGTGTGAGCGCCATGGCGATTCCGATGCCTGCGATTGCGCCACCCAGCGCCAGGACCAAGCTCTCGACCAGCAGTTGGCGGACCAGCCGGCCACGCGACGCCCCCAGCGATAACCGCACCGCGATCTCCTTCTGGCGCGCGAACGCCCGCGCGATCAGCAGATTGGCCACGTTGGCGCAGGCGATCAGCAGCACCAGACCGACCATGCACATCAGCACAATCAGGGCAGTGGAAAAGCTGTTGCGCAACTCCGAGTAGCCGGCCGCGGCGCGGTCCAGGTGGATGGTTCCTTTCAAGAAAGCGTTGCGTGAGTAGGCCGACCAATCCTTGGCGGCGGGCAGCGTGGCTTCATATTCCCTGATCTGGTGATACAAACCCTGCAGCGGCGCGCTGGCCGACTCCATTGTGTAGCCCGGCTTGAGGCGCGCAAACACCTGCACCCAGCGGCTGCGGCGGTCGTCTGGCTGCAGCCAGAACCATTCCGGAACCATTACTTTTTTCATCAGAATCGGGACCCGGATTTGCGGCGACTCCACCGGATCGAGGCCAGTGAAGCCCGGGCCGGACACTCCGACGATGGTCATCGGATAGTTGTTCACCAGGATCTTCTTGCCGACTACCTGCGGATCGCGGGCGAAGCGCGTCACCCAATAGTCGTAGCTCAGCGCCACAACCGGGTGCCCCTGGTAGACCCGGTCGTCCTCTGCAGAGCTGAACAGCCGCCCCACGGCAGGCCGGACACCCAGCATGGTGAAGTAATTTCCCGACACCATTTCCGCCCGCACGCGCTCCGTCCGATCGTCGGCGGCGAGGGAGACGGAAATCTCGCGCCGGCAGAGCACCTCGGAGAATGGCGCGGCCTTCTTTTGCAGATCCTGGTACAGCGGATAGGAATGCATCCGGGGACCCATGTTGCTCCCATTGTGCGGTCCGCGCTGGAAGAGCATCACCAACTGGTCGGGATCTTTTACCGGCAAGCGCCGCAGCATCAGTTGATCCATCAGGGTGAATATGGCCGTGTTGGCGCCGATCCCCAAGGCGAGCGAAAGAATCGCCACGGTGGCGAAGAGGGGATTGCGCCCGATGGCGCGCAGGGAGAAGCGCAGGTCTGCCAGGAGACTGGTCATACAGTCTAATACTGGGGAAGGCGCGAAAAGTGACGAGAAAAAATTGGGGTTGGGCGTTTTCGGCTGCTTGGGACGCCTGGG
The DNA here is from genome assembly GCA_035314765.1 of Bryobacteraceae bacterium. Classification (GTDB taxonomy): domain Bacteria; phylum Acidobacteriota; class Terriglobia; order Bryobacterales; family Bryobacteraceae; genus DATFZA01. The sequence continues at coordinate 5,867 of DATFZA010000347.1, read as the reverse complement.
ATCAGGCTTGGCCGAGCACGCTGCTTGTTATGATGGAGTAATCAGTCGGTCCTCAAGCTGGCGTAGCTCAGTTGGTAGAGCATCTGATTTGTAATCAGATGGTCGGGGGTTCGATTCCCTCCGCCAGCTCCATTATTGGTCCTTCGCCTTACAAGATTCATCCACTGCGGCCCCCGTTCATTAACCCGAATCCGGAATATGCAAGCATAGCGACGGCGCCGGCCAGGAATACGCACTGCGTCCACCACAAGATTCGTCTCAGTAGCGCTTGGGAGACCACAAACCTGAGCCAGTTCGTGGTTGGCCTCCGGGGCAAGCTCACAGCAAGAGACTCGAGTACAGCCGGGCGCATGCCGAACATAGCTAGCATGTACGGGGCCGATCCTTCCAGTTCTCTTCGTGGCGGCCAAGACCGCAGCGTCTTGTCCTCCGTGATTGACCACAGCCGGTCACTTGACGGTATATGGTTACTTTGTAGGAACTCCGCGGCGCGGCCAATCGGGGAATATCAGGACTAGCCAGCCAACCCTTGCAACAGATCGACGGACGAAGCGGCGTTGGGTCCCGCTCGTGCACGCCATCAAGAGAATCGAGGTTTCGAAAGATGAAGATTGCTAGCGCATTCCTGACAGTGTGCGGACTCGCGTGGGCCCAGGCGCCACAGGCTCCGAACCCAACTCAACACCTTAATCAGCAGGTTATCGATAACGGCGGCGGAAGGCCCATCTTTCGCATCACGGTGGTTGGGCGGACTACCAAAGCCATCAACTACAATCATCGCAGCGGATCGACCAGGATCGGCTTCCGCGGCACGGAGCTAATGCCGGACGCGCACGGCGAAGCGAAGGTGGAGAGCAAGCAGGGCGTCATCAAGATCGACGCGGAGATGGAAAACCTCGGGCCGGCGACTCAGTTTGGTCCGGAGTATTTGACGTATGTTATGTGGGCCGTCACGCCGGAAGGCCGCGCGACGAACGTCGGCGAAGTGCTGATCAATCACAGCGGCAAGACGAAACTGGATGCGACCACGGAGTTGCAGTCCTTCGGCTTGATCGTGACCGCCGAACCATACTTCGCCGTCACACAGCCGAGCGATGCGGTGGTGATGGAGAACTTCGTCCGTACGGATACCGTTGGCACCATTGAGGAGGTCGACGCGAAATACGAGCTTTTGCAAAGAGGACAGTATGTGTTGAATGTGAAGCCCGGCGAGATCCGGTCCCGCGACCTAAACCCGAAGGTGCCGCTGGAACTGTATGAAGCGCGCAATGCCGTGCAAATCGCCCGTTGGACTGGGGCCGAACAATATGCCGCCGACACGTTCCAAAAGGCGGTCGATGGTTTGGAGAATGCCGAAGGTTATCTGATCGGCAGGGCCGGCAAGAAACCGATCGGCACCGTGGCGCGCGAATCCGTCCAAATGGCAGAGGACGCCCGCATCATCACCGTAAAGAAGATCGAAGAAGAGCAACTGGCGGACGAGCGCAGGTTGGGAGCGGAGCGGCAAGCGCGCGTCGAGGGCGACCGCGACGCAGCGCAGTCTGAAACCGACCGGGTTAAGCGAGAGGCCGCGCTAGCTCGCGTGACCGCTTTGGCAAACGCCGAACGCTTGAAGTTTGAGAACGAGTCGCAAACCGCCGCGGCGCAGGTCGAAGCAGATCGGCTAAGGCGCGAGAACGAAGCGCGGCTGGCGGCCTCCGAAACGGAAGCCAATCGCCTGAAACAGGAGAATGAGGCGCAGAGATTGGCGGCGCAGGACAACCTGGATCGCGCAGCCAGGGATCGGGCGCAAGCCGAAGCCGAGAGGACGCAACTTCGCGCCCAATTGCTGGACCAATTCAACGCGATTCTTCAGACTCGCGACACGGTGCGCGGGTTAATCGTGAATGTGTCGGACGTGCTGTTCGATACCGCCAAATATTCGTTGCGGCCGCTCGCTCGCGAGAAGCTCGCCAAGGTGGCGGGAATCGTCTCGGGCCACCCTGGTTTGAGGCTGGACGTGGAAGGCCACACCGATAACGTCGGCGGCGACGATTACAATCAGAAGTTATCGGAGCAACGCGGCGATTCTGTGCGCGACTACCTCACTAAGGAAGGCATGCAGCCCAATTCCGTTAGCTCGCGCGGCTTCGGCAAGACTCAGCCGATCGCTTCGAATGATACGGCCGCCGGCCGGCAGGAAAATCGCCGGGTGGAACTCGTGATTTCCGGTGAAATCATCGGCACGCAGATTGGCCAGCCGGTCGCAGTCCGTTAAATAGTAACCTTAGTCTCCGAGGCGGCGAAGCGCCGCCGGCTGGCCCTCCTTGAACTCGACAAGGAGGGCCAGCATTGTATTCAGGCCCTGGGGGAGCTACTGTATTCACTCGGCGGAGCAGTTGACACCCCATCGGGGTAACCGTACCATTCAGGTATGGGCTCGACTTCGGAAACCTATCGTTACATTGTCGTCCATTCGCCGGGCGTGCGGAGTGGGAACGCGATAGTGGAGAGCACCCGGATTGCCGTGCATGACGTCATCGGCTTGCTTCAGAATGGCGAGACAGTTGACACGGTGAGGACAAACTGCTTCCCGCAACTGACCAGATCTCAGGTTTACGAATGCCTCGCCTACTATGAAGACCACCGGGGAGAGATCGACTTGCTGGTTGCGCGCCAGATGTCCCCAGCTTCGGAGTGAAGTTCCTGCTCGATCATGACGTCCCCGATGACCTCAGCTATTTGCTGGAGCAACTCGGCCACGATGTCACGTTGCCGCGCAAGACCCTTCCGGGCGATTCCTCCGACGAGGCCGTTCTCCGGTTTGCCCGCGAGGCCAATTGCATACTCCTCACCTGCAACCGGGACGACTTTCTGCAGCTCGCAGCGACGAAAGCCACATCATGGCGTCGTCATCGTGATTCGTCGCAAAACCCGTGGAGACGAACGCGTGGCGTTGTTTCGGCTTCTCGATCGTGCCGGCGAGAGCGGTCTGCGAAACAACGTCAACTTCGCCTGACCGACGTCAATGTATCCGCCGGACCCAGGACTCTTCGGAGAGCCAGCCAAGCTCAGTGCTGCGATGCCCGCACTTGAGCGCGGCATCGGGCTGCTGGTTCTCCAGTGCTTCCAGCAAGCGCAAGCTGAAGCTGCGGCGATTAGTCGAGTGACCGCCTATCGTCAAAAATGCTAGAATCAGTTGACCCGCCTCTTTCGACTCTCGTCTGTTTGCCGGACACTCCGTGAGGTGTTCTCCAAGCTACCGGCCTACAAGATCGACGGGGAGAAAGGAGGAATGCGCATTGGCTTCTCAGCCACAAACCGATGCTTGGCTGCTGGAGCATGGTCCCAAAGAACTGGAACTGCTGTTCCGGGCCATCGTGTTCCAACCCTCCACTCCTATTCTGCTGGCGGACAACAATCGCCAGTATCGCGAGGCCAGTGTCGGCGCAAGCAAGCTGCTGGGACTTCCGCGGGAAAAGATCATTGGCCGAAGTCTGGACGATTTTGCGAAACCCAGCTTTAAGCCGGTGCTTTCGGAACTCTGGCGCGCCTTTCTGGACGAAGGCGAACAGGAAGGCACGTTGCAATTGGTGGTGGGTCCGGATGGCGGTCCGCGGGACGTCGAATACCTGGCCAAAGGGAACGTGTTGCCGGTTCGCCACGTTCTGGTTCTACGCGACAAAAACGCGCCCACGGATGTTCCGGCCTGGGTGCAGGACTATGCGTTGTTCCTCTTGGATGCGGATGGTTGCATTGCGGCCTGGTATGCGGGAGCGGAGCGTATTTACGGCTACAAGAGCGGCGAGGTTACCGGCCAACATGTGTCGATGTTATACCCGGGAGACGATGCGGTCCGCGCGTTAAGAGAGAAATTGAGAAGGGCTGCCGGCGAAGGCCACGCCGGCGCGGAATGCTGGCACGTGAAAAAGGACGGGTCGCGATTTTGGGCGAACGTCATGACCATGGCTCTGAAAGACGGCCACGGAAACTTGCAAGGGTTTGCCAGGGTGGTCCGCGACTTTAGCGAACGTCACGAGAGAGACGAAAAGCTGCGGCGCAGCCGCGGGCATCTCCAGCCCCTTCCTAAGAATTCCACCATCGCCGGCATCGTGTCCGGCGAGTTTGACCGGATTCCGGAGGCCAATGACGCCTTTTTGGAACTGCTGGGATACTCCCGCGAGGACTTGCAAAGCGGCGCTTTACACTGGCCGGATCTCACGCCGCCGGAGTACGTCGCGCTGGACGAATTGGCGCACGAAGAAGGCCTGCGGTTTGGAGCGTGCACGCCGTTTGAAAAAGAGTTGATCCGCAAAGACGGAAGCCGGATTCCCGTTCTGGTCGCCACGGCCGTCCTAAAGCTTTCGCCCTTCCGCTGGATTACATTTGTTCAGGACCTGCGGGAGCGCGACAGGCTGGAAGAGATCGGCGAACAGGCCTTTGAAGTCACGCAAAACTTTGAGGAGATCATTGGAACCAGCGCGGCCATGAAACGGGTGATGGGGCAGGTGGAAGTGGTCGCGCCTACCGACGCCACCGTACTGATTCTGGGTGAAACCGGCACGGGGAAGGAATTGATTGCGCGCGCCATCCACAGAATCAGTCCCCGCAGGAATCTTCCCTTCATCAGTTTGAACTGCGCGGCGATTCCGACCGGGCTGCTGGAGAGCGAATTGTTCGGCTACGAACGGGGTGCTTTTACCGGCGCCTTGTCGCAAAAAATCGGGCGCTTCGAAATGGCTCACCGGGGGACCTTGTTCCTGGATGAAGTGGGCGACATCCCGTTGGACTTGCAGCCAAAGTTGCTGCGCGCTTTGCAGGAGAAGGCGTTTGAGAGATTGGGCGGCACCAAGACCATCCCAATCGATGTCCGGCTGGTAGCGGCGACCAACCGCAATCTGGCGCAGATGATGGGGGACAAACTCTTCCGCAGCGATCTCTACTACCGGTTGAAAGTGTTCCCGATCACGACGCCTCCGTTGCGCGATCGGCCGGAAGATATCCCGGTCCTGGCGCGGCACTTTACGAAGAAGTATGCCGCGAAGATGGGCCGCCAGATCGACAAGATCCCGTCGGAGACGATGCGAGCCCTGGTGAGCTGGCCGTGGCCCGGGAACGTGCGGGAACTGGAAAACTTCATTGAAAGGTCCGTGATTCTTTCCCGCGGCCCCAATCTGCGCGCTCCGGTGGGCGAATTGATCGCCGCCGCAGTGGACACGGCTGGCGGCTCTACGCTCGAGGAAGTGGAAAGAGATTACATTCTGCGCGTTTTCCGGGAGACCGGAGGCATCGTCAGCACGGCGGCAACTCGCCTCGGCGTACCAAGGACGACGTTGAACGCCATGATGAAGAAGCTGGGGATCTCCCGTACCGATCTCTGAGAATTTTCCGTCGGTTCAGCCGATGCTGATCGCCGTTTAGCCGATGCTGATGGAAAGATACACGCCGGGATGGACCGGATCGCACAGAAAATACCCGCCATTCATGTAATCAACGTAAACGTCGTCGGTGTAGAGCCATGCCACCGGCCAGGGATCGATCGCGTTAAACCAGAAGCCGCCATATTGAAAGCGTCGCGACGAGCCCTCGAAATTAGCGCGGTTCACGCGGAAGGTATGCGCACGGCCGAAACTGGCACGAAAGCGGTCGTCAGGGATACGCCCGTGGCCCCCCGCGGGCTGTGCCCGGTTGCCGGCTTGTTGTTGCTGCGCGGGCTTGCCCTGTTGCTGCGCCGGCTTGCCCTGTTGCTGCGCCGGCTTGGCCTGTTGCTGAGAGTGCTGCGCTTGTTGCGGCTGAACGTGTGGTGCCGGCTTGGCCTCTTGCTGCTGAGCGTGTTGCTGTTGCTGAGCTGGCTTGGATTGCGGAGCGGGTTTGGCTTCTTGTTGCTG
>DATFZA010000346.1:0-4327 GCA_035314765.1 Bryobacteraceae bacterium | reverse complement strand
CACCACCCAATCGAGAAAGCCGGCGGCCACGGCCTCGCTGGGAATCGCGGCAAGAGGATTTCAATCTATCATGTACCCGCATAATTCTGTATACTGTTTCATTCGCGGTTGGCGGCAGCGCCGCCATGCCCATGCGATTGGAGGACAAATGCGATTCATGCTCAAAGCTAGCATCCCGGTAGACACCGGGAATGCCTCCGCAAAACAGGGGTACAAGGTTCTTCCCGAGATACTCGAACAGCTCAAACCGGAAGCCGTGTACTTCTACGCCGAACAAGGAAAGAGAACCGCGCTGCTCATCCTGGATCTGGCCGACGCCTCGCAGATACCAGCCGTCTCGGAGCCATTTTTCCTGGCGATGAATGCGGCCGTGGAGATTTATCCCGTGATGATACCGGAAGATCTTCAGAAGGCGGGTCCGGCGGTTGCGAAAGCGGTTGAGAAGTACGGATAGCTGCGCCAGCGCTTCAGGACGGCTCCTGACGGTCGAAATTCATGCTTGCGTAGCCGCCGCCGCGTGCCGCGCAATCATTAGCTCTTCGTTGGTTGGGATCACATCCACTTGCACCGTCCCTAGAAACCGTATCCCCTCGCAGATCCGCCGGCGCACCATCCCGTCGTTCTCTCCAATCCCGCCAGTAAACACGATCCGGTCCAGCCCGCCCAAGGCCGCCGCCAGAGCGCCGATCATCTTGCACGCGCTATAGCAAAACGCATCAATCGCCAATTTCGCACTCGCCTCGCCGCTTGCCTGCAACTCCCGCATGTCGCCACTGAAACCCGAAATCCCGAGCATCCCCGCCTGCTCGGTGATAGCGGCCCGAGCCTGCGCCGCGCTCAGGCCTTTCTCTTCCATCAGGAACAGCACCACCTGCGGATCGATATCGCCGCAGCGCGTGGCCATCACCAGCCCGCCCGTGGGAGTCAGACCCATGGTGGTCTCGATCGACTGCCCATCGCGCACCGCGGCCATGCTCGCTCCGTTGCCCAGATGGCAGATCACCACGCGTCCGCCCAACTGATTGCGTTTTGCGAGTTCGCCGCAAATATATTCGTACGAAAGCCCGTGAAAACCATAGCGCCGCAACAAACCATCGCGCCGCAGCGCCTCGGGCAAGGCATACAACTGCGCCAACGCCGGCATGTGCCGGTGGAACGCCGTATCGAAGCAGGCCACCTGCCGCGCGGCTGGATACAGCTTCGCCATCTGCTCCATCGCATCGATCTGGCGGGGCAGATGGTTCGGCGCCAGCGGAATCAGCTTCCGCAAGTTCGCGAGCAGTTCGGGCGTGACCAATTGCGGCGCGGAGTGATTCGGTCCGCCATGCACTAGCCGATGCCCGATCACATCGGGCTGGTTCGCGGAACCCAGGCGCTGCGCGGCCTCACCTATGCTCGCAAGCGTACCAGTCAGCTCGCGCTCTTCCCCCGGCATCCCATATACGGCAAACTTGATACTCGACGAACCGCTATTGATGGTGAGAATCCGCATTCGCCGCCGTCACCTCATCTGACTTTCCACTTCCTGCAGCCAGTCCGGACGCTTCAGTACATCCCGCGGTTTGCTGCCATCCGGAGGCCCGATAATCCCTTCGCGTTGCATCATGTCCAGTATCCGCGCCGCGCGCCCGTAACCCAGCCGCAGCCGCCGCTGCAGCGTCGACGTGGAAGCCTTCCCCATCTCCAGCACCACCCGGACCGCGTCCTGATACATTGGGTCCTGCTCGCCCTCCATCTCCTCGGGCTCACCTTCCTCTTCTTCGGCGGGCGGAGCAAGCAAGAACGTCTGATCGTATTCCGGCCGCGCTTGCCGCTTCCAGAATTCCACCACCAGATTGGTTTCCACCTCCGTCACGAAGGCTCCGTGCACGCGCACCAGCCTCGACGAACCGGGCGGAAGAAACAGCATGTCGCCCTTGCCTAGCAGGTGTTCGGCACCCATCACGTCGAGTACGGTTCGCGAGTCCACTCTAGTCGCCACGCGAAAGCTGATGCGCGACGGAAAGTTCGCCTTGATCAACCCGGTGATCACGTCCACGCTGGGCCGCTGCGTGGCGAGCACGAGGTGCATCCCCACCGCGCGCGCCATTTGCGCCAGGCGCGTAACCGCTTCTTCCACTCCGCCGCGCTCCAGCATCATCAGATCGGCCAACTCATCGATGATGATCAGGATGAACGGCAGCGGCGTGAGATCCTCTTCCGTCACCTCATCGTCTTCAAACAGGCTGCGTGGTTTCTCCCGCAACAGGCGAACCTTCTTGTTGTATTGATCGATATTGCGCACGCCTTGGGCCGCCAGCAGCTTCAGCCTGCGTTCCATCTCCAACACCGCGTTGCGTAGCGCGTTGGTGGCTTTCTTGGGATCGGTGATCACCGGAGTCAACAAGTGCGGGATGCCTTCATACAGCCCCATCTCCAACCGCTTGGGGTCCACCAGAATCATACGCACTTCGTCCGGCGTGGCCTTATACAGCACCGACATGATCAGCGTGTTCAACATCACGCTCTTGCCTGAACCGGTGGATCCGGCGATTAGCAAGTGCGGCATGGTTTCGAGCGCCGCCACTTTGATGCGCCCGCTGATATCTTTCCCCAGACAAATGGTCATCTTCGACGCCGAGCTGCCGAACTCTTCCGATTCCAGAATCTGGCGCAGGCTGATCACCGCGCGTTTGGTGTTCGGCACCTCGATGCCAACCGTCGGCTTGCCGGGAATGCGCTCGATCAACACCGATTCGGCCTGCAATCCCAGGCACAGGTCTTCTGACAGCGTCGTGATTCGGTTATATTTGACGCCGGCCTCCGGCTTGAACTCAAACGTCGTCACTACCGGGCCAGGATTGATCTGCACCACCGAGCCCAGCACGTTGAACTCTTCAAATTTCGACTTGATCAGCGCTGCTGTCTCTTTCAGCTCCACCGAATCAAACGGATTCTTCGCTGGAATCTCATTCAGCAGTTCCGTCGATGGCAAGTCATAATGTTCCGGCGCTTTCGCGGGCGGCTGGTTGCGGTGCATTTTGAATTCCAGTACCGGAGAAGCTGGCGCCGCGGCAGGCTTCTCCACAGCAGCAGGGGCGGCCATTGCCGCCGCCGCCGCCATCACGGCAACCGGCTCTATGTCCTCCAAGGCGTGAATCGGAATCTCCTCCTCCGCCACCGGCTCTTCCTGCTCCTCCGTCAAATCCACTTCGGGGAGCAGCGTCTCTTCAACCGCCGGCTGCGGCTTCACTCGCACCCGCTTCGGCCTGCTGGCTTTCTCTTCCGCCCGCAAGCGCGCCTGCTCACGCCGCTCTTCGATCCACAGGTCGAAACGGGCATGCAGGGATTGCGCCCATGCCACGGGCCGCTCCAACCAACCCGCCAAGGTCGCCATCGAAAAGGTGGAGATCAGGTACACCGAAACGATCAACGCTGAAGCCGTGAGAATCACCGTGCCCCAGAAATTCAAGGAGTGGAGGAGATAGCCCGCCAGCAGCGTCCCAATCAAACCTCCAGCGGCAAAAGTGCCCGTGAAAGGATGCCAACCGTGATTGAAAGACAGCGCCGTGCCCAAACTCAACAGCAGCAACAGCCCGCCAGACACCTTCACGGGAGCGGCGCCAATGGGCGTGGAGCGCAGCCATTTCCAGGCGATCAGCCACATCAAAAGCGGTAGGGAGAACGCCGCGATTCCCAGCAGTTGCAGGCAGAAATCCGCTACATAGGAGCCGGCGAACCCGGTGAGATTTTGCGGCTTCGCCGCGCCCGAGACCACGTTCCACGACGGATCCTGCGCGTGGTAAGAGAGCAGACTGAGAGTCAGGAACAACCCGGCGAGAAAAAACACGAGTGCTGCCGCCTCGTTGAGCCGGGGATGGCGCGTTGGACCGAGAAGTTTCATTCCGCGATCACGCGGAAAAAAGCCAGAGCGATCACTATTATGCCAAAAACAATCCGGTAGTACACGAATGGCATCAGACTGTGGCTCCGGAGGTACTTCAGAAAGTACGCGATCACCACCACTCCGCCGATCCCGCTGATCACCGTCCCCAACAAAAACGGCATCTGCATGTTGTGCGGAATTCCTCCGCTCTTCTGAATATCGTGCGCGCCCTTCAGCGCCGCCGCGAGAATGGCGGGCGCCGAAAGCAGGAACGAAAATCGGGCCGCCGCTTCCCGGGTCAACCCGCGCAGCAGGCCAGTCGTAATCGTCGCGCCGCTACGCGACGTTCCCGGCACTACCGCCAGCGCTTGCGAGATCCCGATGGTGGCGCCGTCAAACCAGCTCATCGTGCCCATATCTTTCTTGCCGATCATGCCACGCTCGGCAAACCACATGAAGAAG
>DATFZA010000345.1:0-2740 GCA_035314765.1 Bryobacteraceae bacterium | reverse complement strand
AAGCATCCTCCAAAGCATTCCGCATATTCTGGCCGACGCGAAAACGAATCTGACCGACATCCGCGCGCCGTTCGCGCGGCTGGCGATTGAACAACTCAAAGACGTCCGCACTCACGTCAACGACCAGAAAGCGGCGGAAGCGCTGGAGGATTTCCGCAATTGGATCCAGCGACAGCCCGCGTCCCCGAACACCGCTGCCGGCCGCGAGGCGTATTCGTTTTTCCTGCGAGAAGTCGCCCTCTTGCCCTACACGCCAGAAGAGATGCTGGCGATCAGCCGGCAGGAGTTCGACCGCGCGGTGTCTTTTGAAAGCTTCGAGCGCAATCGCAACAGCGGTCTCCCGGAATTGCCGCTGTTTCCTTCAGCTGAAGCCCAAATCGAGCGTTGCCAGCGCGACGAGGCCAACGTGCGTAGATTCCTGATGGAGCATCGCATTCTCACCGTGCCGGATTGGATGCCGCATTACCGCTATGCGGCTATTCGGCCGGAATTAGAGGCGCTTTCCGGCTTCAGTGAGATGGACATTTTCCGAAAATCGGAGGGCATTCGCTTCATCCCGCCTCCGTCGGACAAGCTTGGCTATTTTGCCCGCTCCATGGCGCAGGACCCGCGCGCCGACATGGTGCATGAGGGCGTGCCCGGACACTATTTTCAACTCGCTCTTGGGTGGGCGCACGAAGACCCGATTCGGCGTCACTACTACGATTCCTCAGCCAATGAAGGAATCGGTTTTTACTCGGAAGAGATGATGCTCCAGGCCGGTTATTTTGACGACAGCCCGCGCACGCGAGAGATGATCTATAGCTACATGCGCCTGCGCGCGCTACGCGTGGAAGTGGACGTGAAGCTCGCGACCGGTGAGTTCACCATCGCCCAAGCCGCAAACTATCTGGGGCGCACCGTTCCCATGGACGCCGCCACCGCCGGCAATGAAGCCGCAACCTTCGCCTCAATTCCCGGCCAGGCGATTTCCTATCAGATCGGCAAGACACAAATTCTGCGATTTCTCGCGCACGCTCGTCTTCAACAGGGCGCCAATTTTCGTTTGCAGGGCTTCCATGACTTCTTGTGGAAGAATGGCAACGTGCCCATCGCTCTGCAAGAAGAGGAATATCTGTGGCGTCCCTAAAGCGGAGTGAACCGGAACCTCGCTGGCCGTCGGCCGTTGCACTATTGGCCGCCGCCGGCCTGCATTATACTTTGCCGTCATATCTGACACCCGGGCCCGATTGGGTGATGCTGGTGATTGTCGGAGTGGTCGTCGTTATGTCGGTCACAGCCCATGCCATGAACCACGACCGGCTGGCCAAATCCGGCGGCTTTGTTGCCAATGCCTTGATCACCATCTCGCTGGTTACGGCCGTTGTTCTTCTGGTTCATGGATTGCCCTCCAAGCGCGTCGAGCCGCGGCAGCTCCTGGTGGCCGCGCTGGCCATCTGGTCGAGCAACGTGCTGGTCTTCGCTTCGTGGTACTGGCGGTTGGACGCCGGCGGTCCCGGTGAGCGCGAGTCTCGGGAGAGCCATACCAAAGGAGCGTTCCTGTTTCCACAAATGGCCATCGATCCGGTGCTGCGCGACGAGCTGGGCTGCAAATACTGGCGGCCCGGTTTTATCGATTATCTGTTTGTCGCTTTTAATACCAGCACGGCGTTTTCGCCGACCGATGTGCCGGTGATGTCGCGCTGGGCCAAGGCGATCATGATGGTGCAATCCTCTATTTCGCTCAGCACCTTGGCAATTTTGGCGGCACGCGCCATTAATATCTTGTAAATAAAGATGGCTTGATCAAGCCGCACCGCCTACTTCAATACGCTGAACATCTACGTGACGACCACAACGGCCGGAATCCGTCTAGCCCCGAACGTAAGTGAGGGGATGGGCGCTCGATCCCCTCACTTACGTTCGGGGCTAGACGGCCGTCCGTGAGGGGCGATCGCCTGCGGAATGCGTTGGGCCCAGCAGGAGGGAGCGTGATGATGAGCGTCCGTGAGGTGTCGTTTAGCGAACCCGCCACAGTGAGTTAAAGCCCGTTCCCCAATCCTCCGATCTTTCAATAGGATGAGTGAGCGCGCACTGGAACTCGACCGGGTTAGTGTCCCAGCCTTTACCTGGCTGCGGCCCACGTTGCTGGACATCGTCTACATCGGCATCGTGTGTTGGCTCATACTGTTCACCATCGGCGGCCACGGAATGGGCCTGCTCATTGATGCCTCAACCGGCGTCCACATCCGCACGGGCGAATACATCCTCGCTAATGGCGTGCCGCACACGGATTTTTTCAGTTGGACGCGTCCAGGTCAACCCTGGTTCGCGTGGGAGTGGCTGACCGATGTCCTGTTTGCGGGCGCATTCCACATCGGCGGCCTGGCGTTAATCACGGTACTCACTGCGGCGGTGATTGCGGCGTCTCTGTTGGTTCTGTTCGCGCATACGGCGGCGCGCGGCGCCAACGTCTTTATCGCCGTGGGGCTGCTGAACATAGCCCTCAGCACATCTTCCGTTCATTATCTGGCCCGGCCGCATGTTTTTACGCTATTATTTTTTGCAATTTCCCTGTGGATTATCGATATTGACGCCAAAAAGCCGAGCCGTCTGATCTGGTGGCTGGCGCCGCTCACCGCGCTGTGGGCTAACCTGCATGGGGGATTTGCCGGTTTGCTGGCAACCCTGATCGTGCTAGCCGCTGGATCGGTTTTGGAGCGGTCATGGACCGCGGCCCGGCGCTATGCCTTGGTGTTCG
>DATFZA010000344.1:0-2469 GCA_035314765.1 Bryobacteraceae bacterium | reverse complement strand
ACCATAGCATTGCCCAAGTGAAGCGCGACCGCAAAGCTTTGCAAGACCTGGTACGCGACCCGAAACACAACCTGCTCTCCGAAATACCGGGAGGCGCCGGACAGACCCTCCTACGCGAAGCGCTGTTGGCCGCCGATCACCTGGCCTATCATGTGGGCGCACTGGTGTTTCTGCGAAAGATCTTAGGCGCGTGGAGTTAAGCCGCGGATAGAGTGCCGCGGCGACGACTGGCAGCGCCTCGATCGGGCGTTGCGCTCCAGTACAGCCTCGCACTCCGCCTCCGAGGCCAAGCCAACCTCATTCCGTGGTAGGTGAGTCCTAATTCTTAGTTGCCGTGAAGGTGCCTTTGCCGGCTTCGGCGCCGTAATCGACGGTGCCTTTCATTTTGGTGTCGCCGTCGAGCGTTCCGGAGTATGTCGCTTTGGCGGCATCGGTCCCGAAGCTGAACTCTACCTTGTTGCCTTTCACCGTGCCCGTAAGCGGCGCATCGCCGAACTGGCCGTGGTACATGCCGGTTAAGGTTTCTCCGGCCTGTTTGAATTCAAAATTGGGACTGCCGCTGCCGGCGTCGAGAACTACGTTCGCGGTCCACTTACCCGAGATATCCGCGCCGAAGGCAAGCGTGGCCGAAAGAAGCAGAGTTACCAGGTATTTCATGTGACGAGCGTAGCATGCTAGCACATCAGGCAGCCAAGGCGCTTTGTAAGTCGCCGATAAGGTCGCGAACGTCCTCCACACCGACCGAAAGCCGGACCAGCGTGTCGCCGATGCCCAGCTCCGCGCGCTGCGCGGCGGGAATGGAACCGTGGGTCATGATGGCGGGGTGTTCGATCAGGCTCTCCACGCCGCCCAGGCTTTCCGCCAGCGAAAACAGATGGCAGTTTTCGAGAAAGCGGCGGGTGGAATCGAGATCGCCTTTCAAAACAGCGGTGATCATGCCGCCGAACCCCAGCGGCATCTGCCGCCGGGCCAGCGCGTGCTGAGGATGGCTGGCCAGGCCAGGATAGTGAACTTGCTCGACGCCTGGATGCTTCTCCAGCCAGTGGGCGATTTCGAGCGCGTTGGCGCAATGGCGCTCCATACGCAAATGCAGCGTCTTGACTCCGCGCAGAGCCAGAAACGCATCGAACGGGCCGGCTACCGCTCCCACGGCGTTATGCAGGAACGCAAGCTTCTCGGCCAGTTCCGGATTTCTGCCAACCACGGCGAGGCCGCCAACCATGTCGGAATGGCCGTTGATGTACTTGGTGGCGGAGTGCATCACCAGATCGAAGCCCAGATCGATGGGGCGTTGCAGGTACGGAGTGGCGAAAGTGTTATCGCAGGCCGTGAGGATTCCGCGTGGCTGGGCGAACTCGGCGATGGCGCGCAAGTCCACCAGCTTGAGCAGCGGATTGGATGGAGTTTCCACCCAGATCAGGCGCGTGTTGGGCTTTACCGCGGCTTCCAACGCTCCGGGTTTTGCCAGATCGGTGAAGGTGAAATCGAGCCCAGCCGAACGCCTGCGCACCCGCTCAAATAAACGAAACGTTCCGCCATAGAGATCGTCGCCCGCGATTACGTGCGAGCCGGTCTCGAGCAAATCGAGAATCGTCGACGTGGCCGCCAGGCCGGAAGCGAAAGCATAGCCGCGCGTGCCGCATTCCAGATCGGCGATGCAGCGTTCGTACGCCATGCGCGTGGGATTCTGGGTGCGCGAGTATTCATATCCCTTGTTCACGCCCGGGCTGGACTGTACATAGGTGGACGTGGCATAGATCGGCGTCATGATCGCGCCGGTGGACGGATCGGGCTCCTGGCCGGCGTGGATGGCTCTGGTTCCGAAGTAGTGAGACATTTAATTTGCTATTTCAAGGTTTGCCGCAAATGATTAATCAAGTCGGTCCGCGTAATCAAGCCAAGGAAGTGCTCACCCTCCATCAACAGCACCACATACCCTTTTTCCAAGATGCGGAATGCCTGCTCGATCGACGCGCCGGGCGCCAGCGTTTCGACGTTCTGCGTCATGGCCGTTCGCACGGTCTGCGTGAAGCACTGCGGATCGGTGTGGATGGACATCAGGACATCCGATTCATCCAGCATGCCGACCACCGCGCCGTTTTCGATCACCGGCACCTGTGAGATGTCCGCCATCCGCATGCGCTGGAATGCCATCAGCAGCGTGTCGCCAGGGCCAATCGTGATCACCGCGCCCTCTTCATAGCGCCGGGTAATCAGGTCGCGCAAATCTCCGCTGGCGGGCCGGTGAATAAAGCCTTGATCGATCATCCAGTAATCGTTGAAGACTTTAGAAAGATATTTGGCGCCGGTATCGCAGACGAACGTGACTACGCGTTTCGGCGTTTTCTGCTCGCGGCAGTAGCGCAGCGCGGCGGCCAAAAGAGTTCCCGTAGATGTGCCACCGAGCAATCCTTCGCGGCTCAGTAGCTCCCGCGTCGTGGCGAGACTTTCTTCGTCTGGGATGAGATA
>DATFZA010000343.1:0-4932 GCA_035314765.1 Bryobacteraceae bacterium | reverse complement strand
AGCGAACTGAGTATCGGCATGACGGCAGTAGCCGGCCCGCGCAACGCCATTCCTTCGATGCAAGCCACCTGGGCCCTGCTCGTTTGGTGGAGCGCCTGGCGGCTTAATTGGTGGGCGCGTATCGTTGCCACTCTCTTCCTGGTTCTCACGCTACTGTCCGCGCTTGGCTCTGGGGATCACTATGTCGTCGATCTGGTCGTCGCCGTTCCGTTCACCCTGGGAGTAGAAGGACTCTGCCGCCGCCGTGGGTACGCCGCCGCAGGCCTGGGTTTTGGTCTCACTTTGGGCTGGTTCATCCTGCTACGGTCCGGATTTCGCCTTCCGGCGCCGGGACTTGGCTGGCTCCTGGTCGCCGGTACCATCTTGACCTGTGTTGTCTTCCAAATTCCTCTGTATCGCGGACAGCACACCGAAGAGGGTCAGGCTCTATCCTCGCGTTTGAGCGCTATGACTGGCGCGCGCCTGGCTTCCCGAACCCGCTAGCGTCCTGCCCCGATTTAAACATTAGCGTCAGAAGTACTTGCGCATCCGCTCCCTCACGGTCGCGGTTCTGTTACGGAACCGCCCGTGTCAGCAAGCGGCCACTCCAGCAAGTACTTCTGACGCTATGTTTAGTGGCGCAACAGCACAACAAACTTGTCTATAGTGGTCTGCCTAGGGAAATCGCGATACAGCGAAAGCCGCTTAGCATCGCCGTCGCAATCCAGGCAGACCACGGCACAGGGTGAGGCGTCCACCGGTTGACTATAGCGCGCAGAGGCATTTTGCACTCCCGTGTGAACAAATACCGTGGCTGGGTTTTTCTCGCGCAGTAAAGCAATTAATGGATATTCCAATTGCAGGTTGGTAATATCCAACCCAATGCGGTCACAATTGCTCCTCGCAAGCAGATCAACTGTCGAGAAATAGGTGCTCCTGTTCTTCCACGGAGTCAGGTCGGCAAAATATTGTTGATCTCGCGGCGTATGCAGAATGCTTCGCTCTCCCTTCAAAGGCCTAATCCAATTCTCGGTCACGGGACGTCGTGCATCGCTCAGTAGGAACAGGCTGAGTGCTACTTCCACGAGCCCGAATCGGGCCAGCCTTCCGGGAGAGCGTATTGTGCCGATTAGCGGCGCGCCAAGCACGAGCAACGGCAAGAACAAGCGGCCCAGAAACAGTTGCCATTTCAGATAAGCGCAGAATGCCAGAAACCCGCAGACCAGCGCCGCAACGTAGCCCAGCCAGCGATAGTCCCCGGTGCGAACGGCGCTGACGGCCAGAAAACAAGCGATTACCCCAAGGATGCAGAGTTGCCACTTGTTCGGCACGTTCACCTCATGGTTGGCGTTACGGGGCGGTTCGTAAACCGCCCACGGCCACGTCGTCTTGAGGTCGTTTGGGTCTGCGCCAGATCCTGGTGCAGGCGGACGACGAAATCATACACGCGTTGGTTCCAACGGGGATCCCGCGCACCGAACTGTTCCGAAACATTGCGCAGCACATTGGAAACCGTGTTCTTGAGGGACATGGTGTCGTTCCGCCAGCGATATACGCCGTCCCCTTGCGCGGAATCGAAGCCCAGGATGGATCCGCTTAATTCGTAGTTCCTCGCGTATTGGGGAGCGTTGATGACAGCGCCAATGGCCAAGGCGAGAACCATCCCGGCCGTTTCCCGCCTGAACCCAATCCGCCGGTTCAAGAGCAACACCGCCAGTATCGGCCAGGGAGCAAAAAGATACGCGGTCGCTTTAGTCAGGAGCGCGCAACCCAGCGCCACGCCGAGAAGCGCCGCGTCAGGCATTTTTCCGTCTGCGGCGAACCGCATGGCGAAGTAAACCGACAGCACCAGCCACATGGCCAGAAAGTAATCGTTCTTGGCGCCGGAACTGGCCAGAACGCCCGACGGTATCGTGGCGCAGAACAACGCCGCCAGCGCCTGCCCTCGCGTGCTTGCGCCGAATTCCCCGGCGATCGAAGACACACCGATCATGCATGCCAGCGATGCGAACCACTGCACGAAATTGGTCAGCCCGTCGCCTCCCGAAAGTACATATAGATGCAGCACCAGGTACTCGGTTAACGGCTGCAGCATGATCTGGTTTAGGTACTGCGTGGGAAAGAAGCGGACGCTGGCCTGCTCGGCCCAATAGATAACGCGCGGCAGGTGATAGGCCATCGCGTCGGTGCTGTTGGGCGGGCTCCACGCGGCGGTGATCGCAGTGAGCGTGAGAATCCCCGCACATCCGAGAACGCAGAAAGCAACCACCGGGTCAAAAGACATGCGGGGCAGGCGGAAGCGCCAACGCCGCGCGGCAACCGCTATTGCAACAACGATGAACAAGCTCCAGCAAAGGATGAGCGGCGTCCGCCGAATCATCGTAAAGGCGCCGAGCAACTCAGTTATTGCAAACAGCGCTGCGCCGAAAACCGCGACCGCGACTAGAAAGCGATCGCGCATAGTTCTACCCATATTGCTACCGCTTGCTGACGCGCACGGCTCCGTAAGTTGCCAGTTATAAGCGAGCTGTTTCCGAGCCACGACCGTCAGGGAG
The DNA here is from genome assembly GCA_035314765.1 of Bryobacteraceae bacterium. GTDB lineage: Bacteria > Acidobacteriota > Terriglobia > Bryobacterales > Bryobacteraceae > DATFZA01. The sequence goes on along the minus strand of DATFZA010000343.1, from coordinate 2,398 downwards.
TGGTCAGCATGCGTCTTTCACCAACCCGCTAGCCCTGCGAACTCTTTAGCGCCTGGTCGAGATCCCAAAGGATGTCTTCCACATCCTCAATGCCGACGGAAACGCGGATCAGCTCCGGCGTCACTCCGGCAGCCGCTTGCTCAGCGCTGCTCAGTTGTTGATGCGTGGTCGACGCCGGGTGAATCACCAGGCTGCGCACGTCGCCCACATTGGCCAAATGCGAAAACAGCTTCATGCTGTTGATGAAGCGCTTGCCCGCCTCGTAACCGCCCTTGATGCCAAACGAGAACACCGCTCCCGCGCCTTTGGGAGTGTATTTCTGCGCGGTCGTGTAGTACGGGCTCGAAGGCAGGGACGGATATTTCACCCACGTCACCACAGGGTGCTTCTCCAAGTGCTGTGCTACGGCCAACGTGTTCGAGAGATGCCGGTCCATTCGCAAACTCAGCGTCTCGATCCCTTGAATGAACAGGAACGCGTTGAACGGACTCATGCACGGGCCGAGATCGCGCAGACCTTCCACGCGGGCTCGAATAATAAAGGCCAAATTGCCGAACGTCTCGGCGAACTTCATGCCATGATAGGCGCGCGAAGGCTCTGTCAGTTGCGGAAATTTTCCATTCTTCCAATCGAATTTGCCGCTATCTACAATGACGCCGCCGATGCTGGTGCCATGCCCGCCCATGAACTTGGTCAAGGAATGGACCACGATGTCGGCGCCGTAATCGATTGGCCGGCATACGTAGGGCGTGGCGAAGGTGTTGTCGATCACCAGCGGAATGCCATTGGCATGCGCGATCTTGGCCACCGCCTCAATATCCAGAACATTGCCCCGCGGATTGCTGATCGTCTCGCCGTACAGGCATTTGGTCTTGGGCGTAATCGCCCTCCGGAAATTCTCCGGATCGTCCGGCTCCACAAACTTCACGTTATAGCCGAGCTTGCGGAAACTCACGTCAAACTGCGTATAGGTCCCGCCATAGAGCGTGCTAGCGGACACAATCTCGTCGCCGGCTTCCAGCAAGCTGCTGATCGCGATGAATTGCGCCGCCTGTCCGCTCGCCATAGCCAAAGCTGCCACGCCATTCTCCAACGACGCCACGCGCTGCTCCAAAACGTCCGTGGTCGGATTCATGATCCGGGTATAAATGTTCCCGAATTTTTGGAGCGCAAACAGCGCCGCTGCGTCCTCGGTGTCGTCAAAAGTAAAGGAAGTCGTTTGATAAATCGGCACCGCGCGGGCCTTGGTGGCCGCGTCCGGTTTGTGTCCGGCGTGCAGGGACCGGGTGTTGAAACCTAAGCTGCGTTCTTCGCTCATCGCTCTATACTACCTTCGCTGCGCTCATCGTTATATCCTATCTTCGCTGCGCTCATCGTTATGTCCTACCTTCGTTGCGCTTCGTCTATCCTACTTCGGAACCGAAACCAGCGGCACGTTTGTGTCAGCCGCCTGCTTGTTGAAGGCGTCGAGTTCCTCCCCAAACAGAGTGGCCAACATCGCTTTGTGATCGTTCCACTGTTTCAGAAGATCGGAGGCCCGCTTGCGTGCGCCATCGGTGAGTTCACCGCTATCGTCCATGTCGTTGGCGAGCGTCAAGAGATGATGGGCCAGACGCACCGGAAAATTGATGACCGACTGCCCGTCCACCGTTCGCTTCTGAATCAGCGCCTCTTCTTCGGCGGAAAACTTATCACTCAGCGCTTTGCCGGCGTCTATTAGATTTTTGTCGCCGGTCCTCTTCAATAGGTCGTCAATTTGCGTACGTAACTGACGCAGCCGGATAACGCTCTTTTGCAAATCGTCAAGGGCTGCATAGACCTCACCAAGGAGCTTCGATTGCTCGGCGTACTGCTGCGCCGTGATCTTCACGCGCGGATCGTCGCGAACCTGCAGCTTAGCCGTTTTCGTCTCACCGCCCGCGATTAAGCGAACTTCGTAGGTTCCCGGAATCGCTTTACGCCCATGAAAGCCCCCGAATAAAAAGACGCCCGGGATTTTCGTCGGCGTTTCGTAACGCAGATCCCAGTTTGTCCGGTTCATACCGGATTTTACTTTCAAATCGGGATTGGTCTCCCCTTCCTTCTTTTCGGTTGTGTAAGTGCGGACCAGATCGCCAGCCGAATCGCGAATTTCCAATTTCGCCGGCTCTTCTTTGGCCACATAGAAATCGAGGATCGCGCCAGCGGGCGGGTTCTTACCCAAACGCGGAGGCAGGTTTGGACCGGCGCTGCCCAAGCTGGTTCGTATCGCTTCGCGCGGCTGGAACAAATGCACGGGGCCGATATTCGCCTGCGCCTGCCTTAGCGGCGAAAGATCGTCGAGAATCCAGAACGCCCGGCCGGAAGTCGCCGCCACCAGATCTCCACTCGGATGAACCTGCAAATCGTTGACGGGCGT